>JAZRSP010000427.1:0-4749 GCA_045651565.1 Victivallaceae bacterium
ACCAAGCCACCCATAAAAAATCAACAATTACGGATTTCAATATAGGTATTAAACTTGGGGACATTGACTAATCTGCTTATAATATCACATTTTATACACAACAAATGACATATCGGGCGGTCTAAAGTATGCAGACACTCATAATTCCCCTGCCCTTTGGCAATCACTAAATCGCTATTATAAAGGTGATACAAAAACTCTTTACCGCTATTTTTCAGCGAAACACCGGGAGTATTATCCTCGGTTGTAACAATTTGAAATTCATCCAGTTTCGACATGGCAACTTCATTAAGCGTTACATCATTCAAAACCGCCTTGCCCCTGATTCCAAGAGTAATTTTGTCCTTGTATTCATTTAAAAGAAATCTGTCGAAAACCACTTCACCGCAGTTATCGGCGACATAAAAAATCCGCTCGGCTTTTTCCATCAAACTTTGCAATTTACAAGTTTGCTCTATGTCAATATCTTTTTCCAGAGCCGCAGCCACATACTCACGGGCTTTTTCAATCGTAAAATCCTTGTCGGCGCCGTAATCAATAATATTCCCGGCAATGACCAGTTTGATAGTATCAGCGAAACGATTTTCGGATTTCTCCAATTTAGAAGCGAATTCATCATAAATTGCCAAAGCAAACTCAGTAGAAATTTGTTTCTCTTCGGTATACAAATCATCAATTCCTGAATGTTTCTGCAAGACATTATAGAAAATACTTGCAACTTCCGGAGGTGTAAAATCCAACAAGTCAAGAGATTTCAAGTTCTCACGAAACTCCGCTAACGCCTTGTCTGCCGACTCATTCTGGAGTTTTCCGCAATTAAGTAAACGGCGATACTGAACATAAAGGCACTCTAAACACTCTTGCTGCATTCTCATAATCAGACTGTATCCCAGTTGTCCCGCAAAAGTTTCGCAGTTTCTTCCAGCGCCTCCGGGACACAATGAATATCCGCCAAAACCGGCATAAAATTGGTATCGCCATTCCAACGCGGGACAATGTGCATGTGCAAGTGATCTGCCACCCCTGCTCCGGCAGGTTTCCCTAAATTAAAACCGATATTGTAGGCTTCAGGTTTAAGAGTTTTTTCCATAACCTTTTTAGCGTGCACCGCAAAATCCATAAGTTCATGGAGTTCCTCGGTACTTAACTTGGCAATATCACCCTCATGACGATAAGGCGCAATCAATAAATGCCCAGAATTATAGGGATAACGATTTAAAATTGCAAAAACATGCTTACCCCTTGCCACAATCAAAGGTTCTTCAAGAGAATTTTCTCTCGGCTGTTCATTATTACACATAAAACAGCGATTTTCCTTTGCGGAACGGATAAATTTAATTCGCCAAGGCGCCCACAACGGGCGTTTCTCTGTATCACACATATTACACCCTAATTATTTTTGAGAATTTTCACGCAATTTTTCCAAATCCTGATCAGCAAACTTAATTACATCACGGAATCTTTCTTCATTGGAGTCATCGGCTTCGACCAAAACTTTATGAGCTTCTGAAACGGTTTCAGCAGTAGCGAGCATGCTTTTTTCCTGCTTCGCCAGAACTTCCCATGAAGTTTTCTGCATATCCGCAACATTATCGAAAAAACTGAAAAGTTTATCCACGCCCAAGCCTTTAAGCAACCCTCTGACATTGGGAGCCATGCCGTAAATTTCGACTTTGGTTCCGCATTTTTTTGAACGAAGTCCAATCATTGACATTACGCCCATAAAGGTACTGTCCATAAAGGTACATTCACTACCGTCAATGCAGATTTTTTCGATATTGTTATTGAGGCAATTTGCCAAATGGCGAAGCGGAACGGCGTATTCGAAGTTAGCCCGTCCGCTGATTTTGATGTTATAAATATTTCCGGAATTTGAAATTAAAATATCTTTATCCTGCATAATAACACCTCGAATCCAAATTACTTGTTTGCACCGATAACCGCTTTTATTCGACGGACACCGCGGCTTGAACTCTCTTCTTTTTTGATTTTGAAAGAAACCAAGTCGCCGGTATTAGCCGCATGAGGTCCACCGCAAATTTCTTTACTGAAACTGCCCATGGTGTAAACTTTTACCTTTTCGGCATATTTGTGTTCAAAAAGTCCCATTGCGCCGCTGTTTTTAGCATCTTCGATATCCATTTCCTCGCAAACAACATCGACTTTTGCCTGAATTGCTTCATTGACGAGTTTTTCAACTTCCGCAAGTTGTTCGGGGGTCATTTTTTCCTCGTGAGAGAAGTCAAATCTCAAGCGTTCCGCAGTAATATTTGAGCCTCTCTGTTCAACATGGTTGCCCAAAACTTTACGCAATGCCGCCTGCAAAAGGTGAGTTGCGGTGTGGAGTTTGGCAGTTTCTTCAGAGTTATCAGCCAAACCGCCTTTGAACTTCTGTTCTGCGCCCTGACGGGAGAGAGCCTGATGTTTCTCATAAGCCTGCTTGTACCCCTCCATATCGACCTCAAATCCGCGTTCTTTTGCCATTTCAGCAGTAAGTTCAACGGGGAAGCCGTAAGTTTCGTAAAGGAAGAAAGCATTTTTGCCGCTGATAACTTTTTTAACCACATGAGCAGGCACTCTTTCAATAAGTTTTTCAAATTCTTTTGTGCCTTTTTCGAGAGTGGTTTCAAACTGGGTTTCTTCTCGTTCCATTTCTTCCAGAATAATTGCCTTTTTAGCAGCCAATTCAGGATAAACATCGCCGAGTTGGTCGATGTAAACTTCGGCAATTTTCGCACAGAAGTGACCTGCAATTTCCAAATTTCTACCGTTTTTGATTGCACGGCGAATCAAACGGCGGAGGACATAGGGCTGGTCAACTTTGCCGGGAGTAATACCGTCTGCCATAATAAAAGTTGCTGCACGGAGGTGGTCGGCAATAATGCGTTCACTTGCTGTTCTTTCGCTCGGAGCAGCAATATTTCTGATTTCGTCCAATTTAGCGAAAGCGGGGGCAAAAATTTCGGTATCATAGCAGCTTGATTTACCCTGCAAAATTGCAGTTACACGCTCAAGTCCCATACCGGTATCAACATTTTTCTGCGCCAAAGGAACAAAAGTTCCGTCCGCCTGCTTGTTGTATTGCATGAAAACGTCATTCCAAATTTCAACCCAACGCTTGTCGGCAGGGTCAAAAACTTTCGGCGCAGCCTCTGTACCTGTCCAATAGAACATTTCAGTATCCGGGCCGCAAGGACCGGTCTGACCTGCGGGTCCCCACCAGTTATCTTTTTTGGGCAACTTGGCAATACGGTCGGAAGAAACGCCCAAACTCTGCCACAAATTGTATGCTTCCTCGTCAAACGGAGCATCTTCATCACCTGCAAAAACGGTAAAAGCCAATTTTTCCAAAGGAATATTAAGGTTATTTGCTCCGGTCAAAAATTCAAAACTGAATTTGATTGCTTCTTCTTTGAAGTAATCTCCGAGCGACCAGTTGCCGAGCATTTCAAAAAATGTCAAATGCACTGCATCGCCGACTTCATCAATATCCCCGGTACGAATACACTTCTGGTAGTCGGTCAAGCGAGTTCCCAAAGGATGTTTTTCGCCGCTCAAATACGGCACCAACGGGTGCATGCCAGCTGTTGTAAAAAGGCAAGTCGGGTCATTATCGGGAATCAATGACGAACTTTTAATTTCTTTATGACCTTTTGATGTAAAAAAGTCAATATACTTTCTTCTAATATCTTTTGCTTTCATAATTTTCACCTATATTAAATTTATATGTTAAATTTTTATTTTTCTGTTTTTTTAAGTTCTTTTTTGTGTTTCACACGGTTTTTCGGTTCATGGGTGAAGATCGGAACTTGAAATTCATTTTCATTAAGTTCGACATTCAAACGATACTCTGAAACCACAGTTTCGCTTGCAACGCCATTAGTCACCCCAACCATTTCCAATGGGTAAAGGAGTTCACCGATTGTATCATAAGAATTGATTACGCTTTCTGATTTCACACGGCGTTTTACGCCCTCAACTTCAATTGAAAAATCATACTCAACTCTTTTTTTCAAAAAGTCTTCACAGTCGATATAAACAATTAATTTGTTCTCCGCATTATTCGGAGTACAGATCAAACGATAATATTGTTTATCCTCCAACTCGACTTTATCCAACTTAATGTCCTCAAAAAGGTCGCTGTACCGACTTCCCGGTGAGAGCATGTGATAAAGAGCCTTGATTCTCAAAAGTTCATTACCGGTAAGATTCTTAATGGTCTTTTTTCGATAATCGATACTCCAAGCGGCATTACCGTTAAAAATAAATGCACTCTGAAGTTGATTGAATTTAAGTGTGGTAACTTTCAAAAAATGCGGTTTCAAGTAACGAATTTGAATTTCGTAAATATCGTCGAAAAAAATCCCCTCGTGCTTCAGAGTCTGCCGCTGATAATATGAATTCGCCCCGGCAAAAACTCCTTGCGGATCTAACGCCTTTGCCATACGGTCTTCCAATTCAACAAGCGTAATATCATTCTCCAAAATAACGATAGAATTACATCCTGCCAGCACCAATGCCAGCAACGGAAGCAACAGAATTTTTCTCAACATTTTCACTTACCGACCTCACATTCCTTAAATTTGTGCCAAAGCTTGGTCAAAGTCTGCAATAATATCATCAATATCTTCGATACCGACAGACACACGAACCAAATCTGGTGTAATTCCTGCCGCAATAAGTTCACTGTCTTTCAATTGACGGTGAGTCATACTTGCCGGGTGAAGCACTCCGGTACGGACATCAGCC
>JAZRSP010000428.1:0-4130 GCA_045651565.1 Victivallaceae bacterium
ATACAAGGAGGAATAAAAATGAAATATTGGATTGAACCTGTGACTTGGGATATTATGCCTGACGGCAGTACTCGTTACTACTCTCACGGGCATGATATAACAGAGGGATATGAGGAAAATCAATACCGCATCCGGGAAATGTTGGGAACTTCCTATCGGACTTTGATGAATACATTGCAAAAACAGATCAAGGGTTTTGATCAGGATTGCTCAAACTGGGGGGAAGAACAGAATATCCAACTGGAAATTCGGGACGATGAAGTTATTGCACTTTTTAATCTGTGGGAATACGCAGCAAAAGAATATCCCAACTGCCGAGTGGGTGAAACCATCGGCGAATGGACTTGCCGGGAAATAATCGTAAAAAAGGGATGTAACGATAACGAACATTCTTATCTCGTGCTTTTCACCAGACCGCTTGAAATTGACAATTGAAAATAAAGGAATAGACATATGAAATGGCATAGCTTAAAAAAGAAACATTATCCACACTCCAGAAAATTTCGTAAAGTTCCGGAAAAAAATGGATTCAAAGGAACGTCTATGGGTTGCATTCGGTGATGTGACAGCTGGCGGATTAACAATGTTGTACAAACGGCTTTACTGTTGTCCCGACTGGAGGATATTTGCAGAAGATATTCAAACCATCAATAGCCTAGAGTTGAGGAAGCTCGTATTACCCTATGAGGGATTCGGTTCATATTATGCAATAATGTTTATAAAATTTTTGCAGGAGGTTTGGCGTCAAAAAGAAATTTTGAAATTTGATCTGGAACTTTTTATTCTTCCTCCATCATTCAATATGCGAATGTTCTCTGCCAATCGCTTGACAGGAAAAAAATCTGAGCATTTGAAAAATTCGGGCAATTATCGTCAAATCGTGATTGATAAATCATCAAACACAAAGTTACGAGATTGGCAGTCGTACATAGATTACCAGTCTTTGCAAATGCCTTTTTTAAATCTGGAGGCTAACTGTTTTGATCTACCGGTACTGTATGATTACTGTTGCAAATATCTTGCCTATACTCTTAAACACGAAATTATTTTTCCTCTGCATTCAACCGGGATAAACTATTACAACACAGCGTGTCTGTCTGCGAAAAATAAAGAAAAAGATACTATCCATGACTTTTTCCCTTTTACAAAGCATTTGGTCGTACACTATGAAATGCTCAATCTATGGAAACTGCTCCATAATTTATCTATTGAAGATTTTGATGGAAAAAAAAACAAGTTTGGGATCGATAAGTTTGTTGAGTCGCAGTGGAACTTTTGAAAATTTCGGTATATTGGACTTCTGGAATGAATTGGGGGATGTCTGAGGTACTGCAAAAAAAACGAACTTGCCAGTGCACTTGCTGGCGCAAGCAAGCAATACAACCAAAAGCCGGAAAAGAATGATTATTTGTTTCTATTTCCCATGGCTCTTTTACTTGGGCATTATAAAAAATACGGTGAGGTGGAATGCTGTATTCCAGAGTACAATTTTCACGAGCTTATTCAAGCTCTTACCGCTATTATTAAAGGTAAGCATGTGAGTGAATTACTGCCGGATATTTCCGGAGAAAAAACCATTTCTCTGGAAGCATACCGCGGCGGATATATGAAATTGCAACCGATATGTTTCAAACATTATTTTAAGGATGATATCCTGTTTGCCGAATTTAAGACGCAAGACATTGCGCTAAATTTTTTGGCAGATTTGTACAATTCAATAGATGCCGAATTTATGATTGCCGATGAAGGCGGCAAAATTGCTTTCCGCAACTTCGATAATCCGCAATATCTGATAGGCAAACTTGAAGAAGCAGAAAAAACATATCCTGAATATAAGATAAATATGATGATGCTTGATGGAAACACGCCTCGCAAAATGTCTTTGCAGGAAATATTAGAAGATTCTGCCGCAAAAATCGTTAATTATTTTGAACAGGACTCTGTAAAAGCATTGGAATATTTGCACAATTTACATGAGCAATTCAAAGATGATTTCAAACGCTTTTCTGCCGTAGAATAATAAAAAAATAATCTTTTTTATATTGCAAACAAAAGAATCATGCAATATATTATTGAAACTATAAGGAGTTTAAGATGAAAGAGATCAAATATTACGATTCGCGGCGCAATTTGACAGACGAAAAACCTTTGGATTTTGTTTCTCTGGATAACGCATATGATTTTCTGGTGGGCTTTTTTACCGATAAAAAAGCGAAGGTTTGGCACTGCGACGGTATCGAAGATTCCGCAGAGCCAACGCCCAAAGAATGGGTGAAAGCTGTAATTGAAGAACTGGGTATAATTGAGTTTGAAATCATCACCGGAGATGATGAACATTACGACTTGTGGCTCTCTGAAAAAGAATTGCGTCTTGCTGATGATGGCATTGCCGGAGCGTTTGCTCCAAAAGCAACTCCAATAATAAAACTTCATAAGGCAGGTGAAAGAGTTTTGATATTGCTCAATGGCAAAGCTGTTTGTGAAACATCCTTTGCTGATTGGGAAAAGCAAAATGATTCTGTTCTCGATGAATTGAATAAAATTATTGAACGACTCCCTGCGGAACAAGGCGAAGTTATTCTTGATCAGGGCATAACAGGTAACTTTGATTTTCCCGGCTTACGGGATTTTATCTTCCGCGAAATGCTCATCGAGTACACCGTTGAAAAAACTCCCGTCAAGGAGGATCCCTTGAATATTGGAAAAAGTTATCCCAAACCGGAGATGCCGAAGCGCAAAACAATTTGGGGTTGATGTATTACGGTGGGAATGGCACAGAAAAAGATGAAGAGCTTGCATTGAAATATTTTCAGCTTGCTGCCGAACAGGGACACGCAGATGCTCAAGAAAATTTCAGACTGTTGAAAGAAGCAATAGCCGCTGAAAAAGTTTTGAACAAGCGATCACAAAACAAGGAATAAAGATTATGGCAGAAGATACTATTATTATCGACAAAGTTGAGAAGATTTTACTGGATTTTTTTGCAGAAACAACGGAATACACTATCCCTGATGGGGTAACAACAATTGGCGAATATGAGTTTGAATCGAATGAAGAATTGAAGAAAATAGTTATCCCTGCAAGCGTAACTGTGATTAAAGAAGGAGCTTTTTATGGTTGCGATCTTGAAACAGTTGTTCTTTCAGAGGGCTTGCTTGAAATACAGAACAGCGCTTTCGGAGCTTGTGACTGCTTAAAATCTGTTGTCATTCCGGATAGTGTGCAAAGTATTGGCGAAAGAGCGTTTTCCTTTTGTTCATCACTTGAAGCAGTTACTCTCTCAAAAAATCTCACAAAAATTGGAAATGGAGCGTTCGATCATTGTTCCTGTTTGAAATCTGTCGTAATTCCGGATGGTGTTGCAGAAATTGAAAAGAATGTTTTTGCAGACTGTTGGAGTCTTGAGACAGTTGCGTTGAATGATAATCTGGCAAAAATTGAAAGTGGTGCGTTTGGGAATTGCAAAAGTCTTACATCGATTTCAATTCCGGCTGGCGTAACAGAAATTTCTATTGAAGCTTTCGGCGGTTGTCCCTGCGAAGAACAGATATTGAAAGATTATGTTCATCTGTTCACGATAAAGGGAAAGCCTTGTGCAGAAGAAATCAAAAGAGATTATCCGCATCTTTTTACAGGAAAGGATGAAGAAAAATGAATAAGCGCAACATTGCAAAACTTGAAAAACTTGTTGAAAAATTAAAAACAGCCAGTCCACGAGCGGCTTATAACGCGGTTTGCAAATTGAGCGATGAGGATATTTTCCGCAACATTTTACATGATTTGGTAAAAGATGATTTTACTATCGATCCTGGAATTGCAAGATCCATAATTTATGAAGATCTGTCATCTGATATTTTTTTAGAAAATATTGGTGCGTATGAGGTTGAGATGTTTTATTATTTTTTAGCAGATGATTTGGAATTAAAGATTATAGTTGCTGGAAAGAAGCATAAAAAACAAAACAGCAAAAAATCCCCTGAACTTGTCCGAAAAGAGCAAGAATTAAAAAGAATGGAAAGCACTCCCAATGCCAATGCTGATGAATTGCTGGAACTGATGAGCGAAATTGCAGCGATGCGGGCAAGGAATAGAGTTCGCAAGCCTAGGTTTTCGAAGTCGGAGGCCAAGCG
>JAZRSP010000429.1:0-13681 GCA_045651565.1 Victivallaceae bacterium
ATCCTAGTAGCTACTAATGTATCTTTTAGCAAAACTACTACTATACTATCATTTTCATCTGTATATATTCCAGCTACAGCATTTTCTGCATTTTCTTTTGCTATATCAGCTGTTTTAGTTTCATCACCATTTGCATTTTCTATTGCTCTTTCTAAACTACTAAAATATGAAAAAGTATATTTTTCTTGTATATTAACTTTAAAAACAAGAAAGGGGGTTAATCCTGATAGATAATAGTTATCGTTCAAGTAGTTGATAGATAATGGTTTATGGTTTTTTTGAAATTCATCGAAGTGACAACTGTTACTGCAATGACGGTGAATCAAAAAAATTTAAAAAAAGTAGTTAAAAATGAAAATTTGATAAAAAAAGGACATATAAGTTCAAATTTTCAGTGTTTGCAAAAAAATGCAAATATTTTAGTAACAAAAAATAATGAAAGGAATTAAAAAAAATGAAAAAATCACTCTATTTCACATTGATTGAATTGTTGGTTGTCATTGCAATTATTGCAATTCTTGCAGGTATGTTGTTGCCCGCTCTTAATAAAGCTCGTGAAAAAGCTCGTGCAATCTCTTGTACCAATAACTTGAAACAACTTGGAACTTATAACGCATTATATCAAAATGATTTTAATGGTTATTTCTTGCCTCCGTACAATAATCCGAGCAATGCAGGTGCATCTTCTTACGCATTGATTTGTAATAGTTTGTATGGTGCTCCGTGCAAAGGTTTTGTTTGTCCGTCTGCAAGTGATGCTTATCCGGCTGATGATGTGCCGACCGGAAAAAATGTCGGCAGAAGTTATTCTTATGGTATTCATACAGAAGTTGTAGGTAATACCTATTCTCCGGCTACTGGTTCTATTTTTAATACTCAATTTACTTCCGATACCTTGGCTGGACAAAAAGCTGATATGTCAAATTTGATTTATGCCGCTGATACTCCTGCGGATGCTTCAAAAACAAAAACTGCTTTGGATTCTCCCAATACCGATACAACCATGAAAGTAAGTGCGAATGGTGGTTTGTATGATTATGATACCAATACTGTTATCGAGAAAAATCTTACTCCTGCACAAGGGTATCCTGCTGCTCTCCGTCACGCTGCAAAATGTAATGTAGTTATGCTTGATGGACACGTTACTTCATTAGATAAAAATGCATTGATAGCTAATAATTATGAAGTTTGGAGACCTCGTTACTTCAACTGGAAGTGGGATCCTCGTCAATAATTTCTCATAAGAAGGAAATAACATGAAACACAAATTTACTTTAATTGAATTATGTTGTGTTGCTGTTGTCGCTATCGCTGTATTCACACTGGTTATTCCGACCTGTGTGAATGCGAGAAGCGGAGCGATGAAAGCAAGTTGCGACAATAATTTGAAAAATATCTATGTCTATTTAATGCATTATGCAGACGAAAATGACGGTCATTATTTGGCGGCTTACCGCATTTATGATCACGATATTATGCAGAACTGGGTATACTATTTGTGGCATAATTATAAATTAGATCCAGATACTTTGATTTGCCCTGAAGCCAAAGATACTTATGCTTTCGGCAAAAAGCCTACCGGTGCAGATTCTTATTTGCAGCAGTCTTACGGTATGCACTATGAAGCAGTTATGGATAATTATGCTCATGCGAAAAAGATCCGCTTCACTCGTAACGACTTGACTGAACACGGTCAGAATCCCGAATCTCACATCTTTGTCGGCGACTCTGCTTCAAATGCAACCAAAAGCAAAGCAGCCGTCAAAGGTAGATCATCATTCCTCATCAATGGTCGCGGCGGTTATCACGATCCAGCCGACGGTCAAATTCATGCAGGAAGCGGTTGGTCTCCGATGGAAAATCGCCACGAAGGCAAAATCAATTTCCTCATGTTTGACGGTCACACAGAAGCATTGGACGGAGAAGTTGTATGCGAAAAATCATACACTTACTGGAAGCCGATGTATTATGACTGGAAATGGGTTGATTTAAAGTAAATTCAGGTCAATTTTTGTAAAATTAAGGATTTAAAATGAAATTTGGAAAAATAATCACAGGGTTTTTGTGCCTTTTTTCCGGACTTTTAATTGGTTCGAATCTTATGGCACGTGAGGTTTTAATTGAGCAGAAAAGTTCGGTCAATGTCCCCTATACTGACAGCAAAATCACTATCGACGGTAAACTTGATGAACCGATTTGGAAACATTCTCAAAATATCAGAATGTTCCTTTTGGGAAGAGTTGCCAAAGAATATAATCGTACCGAAGAAAAATATCCGACTTATGTAAAATTAGCCGCTGACGACAACTATCTCTATTATGCCGTCGAGGCTGTCAATCCCAATGTCCCCGGAGGCACTGCAAAGCGTTTCTGCTGGGAAAATGACGGAATGGAATTTGCATTCAGCACCGGTATTTTCTCTGCCGGGGTAGGTGCGGCATCAGGCTCATGCCAAGCAATTTTCGTTGACCGCTTCGGTCAAACCGACTTTCACAACCGCAATGCGGAAAAAGTTACTATTGATATGAAAGATGTCAAAATTGCGGTTTCAAACGGCGAAGGTCGCTGGTTTATGGAAATGGCAATTCCGCTTTCACAAGTTCCGATTTATCCTGATAAGAGTTTTGTCGCCCTTATCGGTCGAGGCAATGCAGAACAGAAAGAATATGCTGCCGCTTCTCAAATCGGTGACAGCTTCCACAATTGGAGCCAATATGCTAAAATTATTTTGAATAAGTCATCTATTGCAGTTGATATGCCGGATATTTTTACTGCGGATTCATTCAAATTCAGCAAAGTTTTTAAACTTCGCAACCTCGGCGAAAATGCAGTTGCAGGCGATCTCTATGTTTGCAGAAGTGCCAAAATTGACAATCAAATCGGTACAATTGAATTAACTCCGGGTGTTAATGATGTTGAGTTTAAATTCACCTATGTAAATCACGACTTGCCGTTTTATTTTGAAATCAGAAAAGGCGAAGAGGTACTTTGGAGATCTCCCGAATACCGCTATGCAGGAAATTCTGTAAAAGGTATGTTGGAAGTCCTTGATAAACTCTATGCGAAAACCAAAAATCCTTATTTCGCAAATTTGAAAAATGAACTTGCCAATGCTCAAAATCCCTCAGTTGTTTTAGAGCAAAATAAGAAAACTCTTCACCGTTTTATGGCGGTAGCAAATTCAGGAAAACTTGATTTGTTCAAAAAAGATTTCTTTGTCTATACTGCAAGTTCTATGCACAAAAAAGCATCAGGAACTATCTTGGAAGAAAAAGCTTTGCTCCCCCAATCTGTATCACTGGATGCAGCAGGCGGTGAAGTTGCAAACTTCCAAGTCAGAGTCTTCCCCTTTGATAAAGATGTCAAAGGTTTGACTGTTAAAGAGTTTAAACTTGATAAATTCAATGCGGAAAACTTGAAAGTCTATCGTATTCTTGATTTTGACTTGGGCGGAGACGGAATTGTTCCTGACCCATTGAGCAAGCATATTACTACTGATTTGACTGTGGCTGATAACTCTGTAAGTTATTTTGCAAGTATTAATGTTCCCGAAAATACCCCTGCCGGAATTTACAAAGGAAAATTGGTCGTTGCCGATAGCAATAATACCCAAGTAGAAGTTCCTGTAACTTTGAAAGTTCGCAACTTCAATTTGCCGGCAGTTCCGAAAATGTTTGCTTCTGTTTCTTATCAGTCAAAGTCTTGGATCAAGTACGGTCAATTTAAAAATATGACCGAAAAAGAACTTGCTGATACAATGCGGAAAATTATTATCGAATACGGATTTTTGCCCCATGTCGGTAATACTCGCCCGGAATGGCTTGATGAAGAAGTTTATGAATTGTCCCCTGAATGGGAGGCAATGTATGATAAATACAATCTTGTTTATGCAAGTTCGTTGCCGTGGTACTATGGTTGGCTGAAAAATATCTATCCCTACAAAAAACCGAAGTTCAAGACTGCAAAGGAATTTGTTCTTGATAAATTCCAATATTTTGATAAAGAAGCTGAAATTATCAATACAACCAGACCCGAAGCACTCAAAGAAACTTACATCTATTATGATGAACTTGAAACTCCGTGGCAGTTGGAAAAAATCTTTAAACAACCCCCGGACAATTCAGAACTTCTTAATCTTTTAACTGAATTAAAGAAGCGTACAGGCATGAAACTTATGAGCTGCTACTGCTTCCCGAATCACGGTGATGATGTGCCGGGCGGAGAAAAAATTGTTGACTACTTTATTTTCAATAGTAACTACTTCCCCGGAGATAAGATTCTCTGCGATATTGAAGGTTTGAAATCTCGCGGCAAACGTGTCGGCTGGTATTGGAATACTGACTTCTCTCCGATTTCATTCAATATGATGAACTATCCGCACAATGTCGGTTTGAGATTGCATTTCTACAAGATGTATCAACTCGGTATTGAATCAACTTTCCTCTGGGAATTGCATTACGGTACTGGTATCAACTATGACACTAAACCTTGGACTTCATCAAGAAAACAGAACCCCGCTGACGGTGTTTTGATGTACCGTGAAGACAATGGACTTATTCCGTCATTGAGATTTGAACTTATGCGTGAGAGTTACAACGACGGTCGCTATCTGACCTATGCAGAGGATCTTGCCAAGGCTAATCCGAATCACCCTGCAAGCAAGAAGATTTTGAAAATGCTTAAACTTGAATGGTCAGGCAATCCCCGTACCTGCAACATTACTGATAAAGAACTTCTCAAATTCAGAAGTGATTTGGCTGATTTGATGGAAGAACTGGTAAAGGAGTCTAAATAATGAATACTTTTTTTAGAAGTGCCAGACGCAATATGACTTGGTTCCGCACCTCCCCGATTATGACGGGGGGCGGAACTTGGGGAGTCGGTGAGAGATTGCTGCTTACCAAAAATAACAGCGCATTGAAAGAAATTCATAAGCATTTCCCCGTAGTAACATCTTACAATGACGGCTTGGAAGTTCTGGAACAACGCCGTAGTGACTGCAATTTCGAAGCGGCATTGCTTTTTTACTTGGCAGGTAAATACATGGGCAGCAAAGCTGATGAAAAAACTGCCAAAGATTTATTAGACTTCCTCTATTTTAGAAGCGGTCTTTTAAATCGCATGGACGACCGTTCGCTTATCGGCGGTTGGACTTGGACTCACATTCAACGCAACTTCAATTTGTGGATTGATGATAACGGCTGGGTTTGCGTGATTCAGCTGCTTATGGCGAAACTTGATAAAAATTTAGATAAAACTTACGAGATGACCAAGTGGGGCAAACTCCTCGCGGCTGACTTGTTGAGAGTTTTCAGCACTGTATTCGATGAAAATAATACCGGTGAAATGAAAGATACTGAAAAAAATCCCGACAAAGTTTATGCTGGTCGTTTGGAATTGCCGCACTGGGCGGTGCCGGTAATAACTTCATTGGTGCTTTATCAAGACGTTTTGGCGAAAAATAGCGAAGATTATCAAGCGTGTCAGAAACAAATTGATCGGTATATCGCTTGGATTATGCCCAAAATTGATGTAACAAATTCCAGCGAATTGGGTTATTTGATGATTTTGGCAGGCGCAATGCTTTTCTTCAAGAAGCATGAAAAAGCAGGAGCCGCTCTGGCGGACAAAGTCTATACAAGTTTGATGAGCCGTATGGAAAAAAATCCTTACGGGTATCCCCCGGCGGAACACTATGAAGCCCCGATTGGTGAGCATTTGGTTGATTTGATTTATACTGTCAACTGGGTGTATTGCGGTATGGCTTTGGCTTCATGGAAAAATCCGAAGTACTTGAAAACAGCACAGAAACTCGGTAAATTCCTCGCATCAATTCAGGATGACGGAAAAGACCGTGCGGAACTTAAAGGCTGCTGGCGCGGTATGTACGATTGCCAAAGCCACAGTTACGGCGGCGGAAATTGTTATGAGGGCGGTGCAGGCAGTATTTACAGCGGCTGGACTAATGCCCCGATTGCAATGGCGATGATTTTGGTTGGAGCTTTAAGCAAACGGAAGTAAGAATGGGAAAGAGAGTTCTATTAATTCTGGTATTTTTGTGTGCAGTAAGTGTGCAGGCGGCAATGAAAAGTGTCGCCGCACCTTATATTAAAAATGCACAAATTACCCTTGACGGCAAATTGTATGATCCATGTTGGCAGAAATCTGAAATTGTAGAAGATTTTGTGCTTCATGGCGCAAAGAATTTAACTTCGGAAAAGGGAGAAGCAAGATTTTTTACCGATGGAGAATATCTCTATGTCGCAGTAAAATCTTTCCAAAAAACTGCGGATATTTGCAGTACGCCCGATAAAAATAATTTATGGTTGGGCGATGTAATAGAACTCATTTTCGGTTCATTAACTCTCGATAATGACTACCGCTATCATATTGCAGTTTCTCCTGCTAATGATAAGTTTGCGGCAAATTTAGCCATTGATAACTATGAGAGTGCAACTGCAATCGGCGATAATTTCTGGGCAGTTGAGTTTAAAATTCCGCTCAAAAATTTAAAATTTATCGACCATGCAACTAAATTTAATATCGGCTGCTACAAAAAAAATGAGAATAAGCAACTGGTTTGGGCTCATGTCGGAAGCCGATACAAAGGAATAGAACGATTCGGAGAGTTGATTTTAGGTTCTTATAATTCGGCTCTGTCAGCAAAATTTTCTTACTTTGCCGACAAAGTGCTTAATCGAAGCGAGTATGAGGAACTTTATCAGACACTCCACACTCCTGCATGGCAAATTCAGTATGGGCCGTATTTGCATGGAGTAGCTTCTAATAACATGACTGTCAGTTGGAAAACCTATTCGCAAGTACAAGGACGAGTCCTTTATCGTGAAAAAGGGAAAAAAAATTATATCTCTGTCCCAAGTAATTTGCAGTATGCAGTTACTCCCGGTAATTATACTCGACATCATGCCCACTTGAAAAATCTTGCTCCCGGCAAAACTTATGAATATTTGGTGCAGACGTTTGATTTTTATTCTGAAAAGTGGATGACCGTAGCGGAGAATTTGAGTTTTACCACATTTGATGATAAGAAAGAAAATTTCTCTTTTACCGTTTTCACGGATTTTCACGGACAAGGCAAAGACGTTAAGCATTTCATGGAATTGGAGCAAACCAAGAATGCTGATTTTGTAGTGAATTTGGGAGATATGATAGATTATGCCGACTATCAGGCAGATTTTTATAGTGAGGTAGTAGTTCCGCAGAGTGAATTTGCTAAAAATAAGCCGATAGTGCATATTCGCGGCAATCATGAAACATACGGCTATGCAGCGGCAAGTTTTTTTGAAGTTTTTCCGCATTATTCAGGTAGAAGTTATTATACTTTCAGTTACGGGAAGGTCTTTTTTGTCGCACTTGACTGCGGAGATGATCGACCCTTTGCCGATATGATAAAATTGGCACAGGAACAGAATGCTTTTTTGCGTGAAGTTGTGCAGAGTGATGAATTTAAAAATGCCGATGCACGAGTTATTTTGTGCCACATGCCCTTAATTGATGAGTCAAAAAGATATTCCAAACGGATGAATATAATTTTGAAAGATGTCTTTATCGGAGAAAAGCCGTTAGCCGAAATTGATTTGCTTATTGCTGGCCATACACACATGCCGTCAATTACTCGTCCTGATTCTGATACTGCATTGATTTACGGTCTGAATCCTGCTTCGATTAAGTCGCCGAAATTGCCTTTTGCGGTAATTTGTAATGGGGGTAGAGCCAATTCTATGCTCTATGTGCAGAAAGTTGATAATTCCTTGAAAGTGGATATTATCGGTAAAAACGGTGACATTACAGCAAATTATGAAGTTAAATTACAGGTGAAAAAATGAGTTTTTTTAATCCTGCGGAAGTAATAGATAATTCAATGCGTCCGATTCCCTTTTGGAGTTTGAATGATAAGTTGCAACCTGATGAATTGCGTCGCCAGATTCAAGCAATGCATCAAGCAGGATTCGGCGGTTTTTTCATGCATGCCAGAGGCGGACTGCAAACTCAGTATATGAGTCAAGACTGGTTTGACTGCGTGATTGCCTGTGTCGAAGAAGCCGAGAAACTTAATATGGAAGCATGGCTTTATGACGAAAACGGTTGGCCGAGCGGTTATGCTGACGGCAAAGTTAATGGTTTAGGCGAGGAGTATCAGCAGAAATTTATTATTCTGCATGACGGTATCTATTGGGATGAACCGCAAAAAATCGTTGCAATTTATCGCAAGTCAGACGGAAAGAGAGTTGATTCTTATGATGATCAAACTTGTGAGTATTATACCCTTACTTATGGGGTTAATCCATGTTATGTAGATATTTTCAATCCGGCGGCAACTGATGAGTTTATCAAAAACACACACCAATATTATTATGATAATCTCCCCCTGAAAATACGAGATGGCATTAAGGGAATTTTCACCGATGAACCGCAAATTGTAATCGGAAAAGTTTTTTATTCTGAATATTATGCCGAAGAATTTGAGAAACGTTACGGAACAAATCTTTTTGATGATTTAATAAAAATTTGGTACGATTATGATAATTGTGAAGAGTTCCGTATGAAATATTATTCGCTTGCAGGAGAACTTTTTGCAGAAAATTATACCAAAAAAATTCATGATTGGTGCCGGGAACATAATTGGCTTCTAACCGGTCATATGGTGCAGGAAATTACCTATGCCGAACAGTGTTTCAGCAGCGGAGCAGTATCGTATCATTATCCATTTTTTGATATTGCAGGGATTGACCACTTGGGGCGAGTACGGTCGAGTTCTTTTACTATTCGGCAGATGACCAGCGTGGCGGCTCAATTCGGAATTAAGCGGAGAATGACGGAAATTTTTGCCTGTCTTGGCTGGGATTTAAGTTGTGATGATATTCGTTACTATTACCATATTTTGCAAGTTTACGGGGTTAATTTCCTCTGTCATCATCTTTTCGCATACAGTTTGCGAGGTTTGAGAAAACGAGATTATCCGCCGTCTTTCGGTACTCATGTGCCGTATTTTGCGAACTTAAAGAAGTTGAATGATGAGTTTGCGAGAACCAATCAATTTATCACACAAGGGCGTGAAATGGTCTCATGCTTACTTTTTCATGCTCAAAGTTCGGTTTGGACTCTCTATCATGGCGATAATGAGGAGATAGAAGTCGATTCGGTGGTTAAATCTACGGAGGAAATTGCCGAAAAACTTGGCGAAATGCAAGTGCCGTTCCACTTCGGATTTGAACCGCATTTAATTAAATACGGAAAAATTGAAAATGGCAAGTTGAAGTTGGGTGAGTGCCTATACGATACAGTGGTTTTGCCGAAAATTACCTTTTTGTGCGAAGAAACTTATAAACTTTTGCGAGAATTTAAGGGCAGAATTTATCGGACTGATGATTGTTTGAAGCAGATTGGAAGTGAAAAAATTGATGATGAAGCATATGCTTGGTTCATGAATCTTCCGATTTTGGGTAGTGATTTGAGCGGAATTATAGAAGTAGATAATTCAAAAACACAAATTCGTTCAAATTGTTATGAGTTTGATAACGGCAGATGTTATATGGTCATTAATTGCGACTCGAAAAATCGTTTTGCAGGTCAAGTAAAATTTATTAATGAGAGTTGCCGTTTGTGGCTGATTGATGCGAATGACGGCAGCAAAAAAGAGTTTTATGAGGATGAGTTGTTGTCGCTGGATGTCGGTGAAGCAATATGGGTTTTTGCGGAGAAAAACAGCATTAAAACAGATAAAAAAGTTGAAAAATCTATTGCCTTGTCAGAAATTTGCATTAATGATTTGTATTTTAAAGAAGTGCCGAATAACTATTTGTTATTGGATAATGTCCGCTATTCGATTAATAATGAAACATGGAAGCAGGACGATGTGTCAGTAGTTCAGTGGGAATTATTGCGTCGTGGGAACGGTACTTTGTGTGATATGGAGTTTGAGTTTTTTGTCGATGAAAAGTTTGACTTGTCAACAGAACTTAATATTATTGTGGAAACTCCGGAAATTTTTGAATTTAAACTTAATAATCAGGCATTTGAGATTGAAGTTGCAGGATATGCCTTTGATCGAGCATTTAAAATTTGTCGATTGCCGTCAGAATTTTTGAAGGTCGGCAAAAATATAATCTCATTGCATTTGATTTTTGAACAAAGTGACAAGGTCTATCAGCAGTTGGATAAATGTAAATATTTTGAAACTGCGGTGAATGCTTTGAGTTTCGATATGGAAATTGAGCCGATTTACATTATGGGCAAATTTGCATTGCAAGGAAACTGCATTGATAGCGGAGATTGTCGAATTTGGAAACCGCAAATGAAGATATGTAATTTCGATTCTCAAATGGCGGTAGAGGATTTCAGTTTGAAAGCATTGCCGTTTTTCTGCGGTAAAACTACATTTAATGCTGAATTTGAAATAACCGAAAATCTTCAATTATATAATTTATTTACCTGTGAATTGGTGAATTTCAATGCCGTCAAGATTGCTGTTAACGGTATTGAAATCGGATGCGATGATCGGTGTAATTCTAAAATCGCAATTCCGTCAAATGTTTTGAAGTTAGGCAAAAATATTTTGGAAATAGAAGTTGTTTCCAATTTGCGAAATTTCATGGGGCCATTCCATGTGCCGCAGAAAATTCTGTTTGAGAGAGGAGTTTCTCCCGGCACTTTCGGCAAGGCGGCGAATGTTTTTAATGGCAACAGAACGCCGATTTATGAAGAAAATTATTATATTAAAAAGACTGAAATTAAAAATATAAAAATAACGAAAGGATAAAAAATGGCTTTAATTGATTGGTTGATTTTGATAATCCCGATTTTGGTGATTGTGGGAACAGTATTTTATACTCAAAAATATGTCAAAACGGTTAAGGACTTTCTTGTCGCCGGTCGAACAGGCGGTCGATATTTAATTACTTCCGGTAACGGCATGGCAGGGGTCGGGCTTATTACGGTTGTGTCGATTTCTCAATCATATTATCATGCAGGCTGGGCGATTAACTGGTGGCATCATGGAACTGTCATTATCATTACAATTTTAGCTTTATCCGGTTATGTTTTTTATCGTTATCGTGAAACCCGAGCATTGACAATGGCGCAATTTTTTGAAATGCGTTATGACCGCAAGTATAGAATTTTTATGGGTATAGTTTGTTTCTTTGCCGGGGTGGTTAATTATGGTATTTTCCCGGCGATTGCCTCGAATTTCTTTATTTGTTACTTGGATTTGCCCTTAACTTTATGCGGAATACCGACTTATCCGCTGCTGATATTTTTCTTTTTGGGCGGAGCTTGTGTAATTTCTATGGTCGGCGGACAGATTCAAAACATGGTTACAGACACCGTGCAGGCACTTTTCTGCTATGTTATGTGCGTGGTTATCTGCGTGTTGCTGCTGTTGCTTTTTGATAAAACTCAATTCCATGAAGCATTGTGCAGTCAGGAAGCAGGAAAAAGTTTTATCAACCCCTTTGATACAGCCAAAATTTCCGACTTCAATGTTTTCTTTTGGTTGATAAATATATTTTTCCTGATTACCACATACGGTTCATGGCAGGGGAATCAGGGTTATAACGGTTCAGCAATTACTCCGCATGAAGCGAAAATGGGTAATATTCTCTCAACTTGGCGTACAATTTCCTTGAATCTTTTTAATTTGCTTTTTGCTGTCGGTGGTTTAATTATCGTTATCACCTCGCAGTACAAAGAGGAAACTGCTCAAATTTATACTTATTTGAAAGAAACTTGCAATTTCGCACCTGCGGTTGTTGACCAGATGATGATTCCAAAAGCAGTTGAAACGATTCTGCCGATCGGCTTTAAAGGTATGGTTGCGGCGGTTTTGTTTTTCTATATGCTCTCAACCGATACAACTTACATTCACAGTTGGGGATCAATTTTTGTTCAAGATATTGTAATGCCTATTTACGGTAAAAAGTTGTCGCCTAAAACACATCTTTTGTTGTTGCGTCTCTCTTTGGTCGGGGTGGCAATTTTCGCTTTTCTTTTCAGCGTGTTCTATAAGCAAAGTGAGTATATTCAAATGTTCCAGATGCTTACCGGGATGATTTTCGGGGCAGGGGCAGGGATTGCTATTATCGGCGGACTCTATTGGTCAAGGGCGACAAAACAGGGCGCATGGGCTGGAACTATTGTCGGGATTGTTCTTGCATTATGTTCAATTCTTCTGGTTGATGCACGCATGTGGGGGATTGTTAGAGAGCTGCTGCTCGGAATTTTCCCGGACAATGCGACATTGCTTGCAGCAACAGATAAGTGTCCAATTAACTCTGCATATTTGAGTTTGATAAATTGTATTGCAGCCCAGATAACTTTTATTGTGGTTTCATTGTTTACTTGTAAAAAGCCCTTCAATATGGACAAAATGCTCCACCGTGGAGAGTACAAAGATGAAGAGGCAATTAAGCAGGAAAAAGAAGAACATATTGCTTGGTATAAGCGTCTTTTCCTTGGGTTTGATGAAGAATTTACGCTCAAAGATAAAATTATTTCGCTCACTGTATCATTTTGGGTATATGGCTGGGGATTGGCGTTTTTGGTTATTTCTGCGTGGAATGCTTTGGGGTATTTGTTCCCGAATTATATTTGCATGTGGAAAGACGACTGGTGGTTTGAATTTTTCTGGATAAATATGATTTTGCAAGCATTTTTGGCACCGATAACTGCAATCTGGATGACTTGCGGTACACTTAAAGACTTGCGCAATATGTTTGTTTTGTTAAAAAATCGTGTCATTGATGAGAGTGACGAAGATGACGGTTTTGTTGAACAAACTGACGAAAAATAAAGGTCGAGTAACGTATTGAAGTTTGCTTAATAATCGATGTATTCGGTTTCTTCGGTATTGAGGAATGAGTTGCCTTTTCGGTAATCAACTTGCAAGGCGACTTTGCCGCCTCCATCAGGGAGATCAATGGCGAAAGTCGGGGTGGAGATAGAGGATAATTTGCCTCGCATCGCCCGCAGAATTTCCAAGCCTTTGTCTATTCCCGTCGCAAAGTGGCGGACGCCCTGAACCGGATCAACGTGGAAAAGATAATGCGGTTTAATTTTGATAGCGGCAAGTTTTTGACAAAGTTCGATTTGTACTTTCGCATTGTCATTAACCCCTTTCAAAAGGACACATTGATTAAGAATAGGAGTGCCGCTTTTTATGATTTTTTTTGCCTTTTCACCGGTGAGGGCGGTAATTTCATTCGGGTGGTTGAAGTGGGTCATAAGCCAGAGTTTGTCAAATTCATTAAAAATTTGCAGTAAATCATCATCAAATCTATCAGGTTCGACGACCAGCATTCTGCTGGCAATTCGTATGATATTGACATGCCCGATGTCATGAAAAGCCGTAATGATTTCACGAATTTTTGGTGTTGAAAGAGTTAATATATCTCCGCCTGAAAGCAAAATTTCTTTAATTTCATGGTGTTGAATTACATAATTTCTTGCTTCGAGAATTTCGGCAGATGAAATTTCCGGACAGTTGTTGTCAGTGCCGTTCCAGAAGCGTTTACGCAGACAGAACCGGCAACGAATCAGACAGTTTCCGGTAGTGAGCAACAATGCGCGGTCGCTATAACGATGGATAAGTCGAGAAGTAACACTGTACTTATTCTCCGCCAAAGGGTCAAAGGACGATACATTATCTGCAAGTTCAGCATCA
>JAZRSP010000430.1:0-3693 GCA_045651565.1 Victivallaceae bacterium
GGCAGCATTGTAAAGCAAGGTAATCGATTCTATTTGAAAATACGGACTGGTTCAAAAACAAAGTCAACCACATTGCGTGGCAAAGATGACAAGCCGGTTACTACCCGCAAGGAGGCAGAAGCTGCGGCTGCGTTACTGCGCCCTGTCCTCCGTGCTGATCAGAAAGAGGAAATAGCACTCCATATCGCATCTGCCAAAAAGTTGCGTTCACAAAATACTCTACCGATAGAGCAAATTTGGCAATGCTATCTCAAGCAGTACACCCGCCCCGACAGTGGAGACAGTACGCTTGAAAGTTACCGCAAGTCCTTAAAGCACTTCACCGATTGGCTGGCTGCCGAGCATCCGACAATCCTGCAAGCGGGGCAAGTAACCCCTGATATTGCCGGAGAATACTTTGCTTACATCTGGAACGAGCGTGGCGTATCTGGAAAAACCTTCAATATCTACCGGCAAGCTTTGCGTTTAATTTTCTGCCACATCAAAGATGCCTCCGGACTTGAAAAAAATCCCTTTGAGTACATTGAAAGCAAGCCTATTGATTCAGAAAGTCGTCTGGCGTTCACAGAAGAACAGGTCAGAGCTATCTTCTCCGGATTTGACAGTGGCTTCTACTACAATACAGAGGTGACCCGCCTGGGCCCCGGACGGAAGCATATCCGGGTGAATACAACTCTGCAATTTGAGCCGATGAATAAAGATGAAATGAAAATCCTGATGATGCTCTGTTGCTGGACGGGCTGCAGGGGACAGGATGGCTGTCTGATGCGTTGGAGTAATGTTGACCTCTGCAAAGGCATGATCTCCTATATTCCACGAAAAACTGCACGCAAAACCAATAATCGTGCAGTATCTCTGCCATTGCATCCGGATCTGGCATCTGCATTACAAGAAGCTCTTTCTTTCAGAAATCTCAACAAAGGCAGGGAGGATTTCATACTGCCCTCAGTTGCTCACCGCTATCAGCAGAATCCTGACGGAGTACAGGCTGATGTCAGAAAAATCATACGCTGTGCGACCGGATGTGCAACTACGGCAGAGTCTAAGAGCGCTCACCGCGTTCACCGAGCCAATCGCTACAGTCTGCACAGTTTTCGACATACCTTCGTTTCATTCTGTGCCAACGCAGGCGTACCGTTGGATGTTGTTGCTGCCATCGTGGGACACGGAAGCAGTGCAATGACCCGTCATTATGCTCATATTTCGGCAGAAGCCAAAAAAAATGCCGTAAAAACGCTCCCGATTTTAACCATTCCTTCTGAAAACATGGATTTGCGGAAGATTTTGATTGAAAAGGTCTCCGGGCTGTCTGACGCTCAAATTCAACAGCTTCTTGCCAAGATTAGTTGATTTTCTCTTTTTTGCTTTTACGCGTTTCTTTTTTTACGAGTGCGGTATTGTAGAATAACGACAATACCGAAGGGATTGTAAAAATGAAACATAAAAGCAAAAAAATCAAAGATTGTCATAAATCGTTATCATCGCCGCAGCATTCTGCCGCGACGATGATAAACTTCTCAGTCAAGAACAGCCAGCCCTATGTGGGGACTGTTCCTGCGGAACAACCGACCAATGCGGCAACCCAGACTGCTCAAGAAAGGAATCCCCCAGCATCTGAAACGCAAAAGTCAACTCGGTCAGTGGATAGGCTTGTTTGTTGCCACCCCCTGAATGTCGCAACTTCAACACAGCCTGATGCAGTGATGAAGAAAACTCCACGCAGTATCGACAGCCAGACCGAAAGGTGTACTGTCCCTGCGGGGCAACCGGCGAAGACGCACTTAACCCGTATTGCTGAAAGAAAGGATAACACAGCAACGAAGGCGTCCAGACCACAAACCGGAGAACTGTTGAATTCTGGTCGTTCGGGTAACAGAGGTTCCTGTATCTCCGTGAATTCAAATGGCAGGACAGCTGATCCTATCTATGATCCGCTGCTGGGTAAACACCCGATTCCTGCTATCAAGGTTTCCAACCTCTTGGAACTGATTATTGATGACGCAAACTTCATCAAAGCTCTAAAGAAAGTCAATGCTGAACCCCACAAGGCAGTAGGAGTTGACCGCAAGGATGTGAGAGAAGTTTGTACCCCACTCTTGTCAAACAAGGCTGAACGTGAGAAAATCCAGAAGTTGCTTCTGGCTGGGCAATACAATCCTAATATGGTGCGTACTGTCCTTATACCCAAAGCCAACGGCAAGATGAGAACCCTCGGAATCGCCACTGTGCTGGACCGTATTGTGCAAACGATGATCCTGCAGGTTGTAACGGCTTACTGCCCTCCTGGGACTTGGAGCAAATACTCCTATGCCTATCAGGAAAAGCTCAGTGTCTCCGATGCGGTTGCGGAAGTGGATAATATAATTGCAGACGGCTACCTGTTCGGTATTATGCTGGACTTAAAAGCTTTCTTCGACAATGTTCCCCATGACCGCCTGATCCGCAAGCTGTATAACCATCTGAGTGATCGAAGAGTAGTGAAACTGGTTACCAGGTTTCTTACTCCTGTGATCCTGATGGGAAAAGGCAAAAAGATCATCAACCGTATCGGCACTCCGCAAGGAAGTGTGATTTCTCCGTGGTTAGCTTCTATGCTCTATCTTGATGAGCTGGATAAAGAGTTGACTGCGAGAGGGCTCCGTTTTGTCCGCTATGCTGACGATGTTACTGTCTTCTGCCGATCAAAGAAAGCTGCCGAAAGGATAAAGCGGAATTTGATCGATTTCCTTGAGTCCGTGATGCACTGTCCTGTAAATCGGGATAAGACATCAGTGGTGAGTATTGATGAACTCGCCATTCTTGGGGTAAAGCAGGAACATAACAAGTGGAAGATTCAACGCACTAAGCAAGCTGCGGCGTGTTCAATCTTTCTTTCGGAGTTATCAAAGGCTTGGAAAAGCAATTCCCCCGATGATATTGAGATGGCGGTCTGGCGTATGCGTGGTTTTCTGAATCACTATAAGCGGATACCGGACATTGCAAAACGTGAAGTTCCGGCGATGACTCGCTGGGGTGAGCGTAAGCTTGCTGCTCTTCCCCTCTGGAAGAAGGTATGTCATCAACGAAAGTTCCGGTTGTGAAACTGTGAATTTATAACTGCTCAATCACCTGATTGAGCCTGAGCGGCACCAAAGACAACTATCTGCGGTGCCGCTTTCTTTTTATCAAAATTGCTTAAAAATTGGTAGTTTTCAGGGCATAATATAATAGGTAGGAATAAGTCCGTAGAAAAACAACAAAAAAAATGAATGGAGGTATTATGCAAACTTACCAGAGCAAGTCCGGTGGAGGATATTTCTTCGCCGGACTTCTTTTTGCCCTTGTTCTGGGGGGCAGCGGCTATTGGATGCTGCACAAAGAAAAACTTTCCGATGTGGTGACAACCATCTCCCGGAAACCTGACATTGCCGTACTGGATGCCAGAGCCAAGCCCCACTTCGACCGGGCAAAGCAGAACATCCCTGCAGTCGTGGAAGAACTCGCCAGTTACGGCAGTATGGTGAAATTCTGCTATCTTGCCAGCTGCGACAAACTCTCAGGAGGCAATCGGGCGCAGGAGTATCTGGCTTCAGTCATCAATGTCCGGATCATTGATCCCTGCCGTGAAGGTGCGAAAGTCTATGGCTGTGACGTGAACCCGGCAAGTTTCCAGAAGCACATCGCAGAACTCAACAGCGATGCAGTCGTGGCTTC
>JAZRSP010000431.1:0-7588 GCA_045651565.1 Victivallaceae bacterium
GAATTTTTCCACAGTTTTTTATAAAGGTCTTTGCAAAGGTCGGCTGGGAAATTCTCTGTTTTTTATGGCACGAAACGGAGAATTTTGCTCTATTGCGCCGTGTGCTTCTGTAACTCTCTTATCTCTAAATTGTTGCATAAAACATGGTGCATAAAGGTCGCCGACCTTTACATAACAGAGAATTTCCGGAGATTTCTATTCAAACACACGCTTTTGAGAGGGGAGACCATTCTCTGTCCGGGGAATCGTAAAGGGAGAAATTTGCTGTAAATCCTTGCCGTACAGCTACAAATCACTATAAAAACAAAGAGTTCAATCATACTTGACTGAACTCTTGAGAATTTGTAAATGGTGGGCGATGAGGGACTCGAACCCTTTATTTCAGGCAAAAAAGAGCGGCGTTACACACGAGATTACATACAAATCAATCCCTCATTGGAATACCGATAGATGGCAAACTCTCCACTTCGTGAGAACACTCCGAGCCGGAGAAGATGAACTGGCTCATGCTGAACTTTCTCGTTCAGAAAATGTATGACGGGGTTCATGACGGCAACCCGGACTGGCAGTCTGAACGGGATATTCAGGAGAAGCGCAACCGCTATTCCGGCGGTTATCAGCGGGAGCGGATGCCGGAACATTACGCCAACCGGGGCTATTCTTATGGACGGCGGGAAACGGGTGTTGGTCAGGTTTACGCCGCCCGTGAGCGTGGCGGAGGAAACATTGAACACGCCAAAGAGAGCATTGCAAAGGTCATCGGTCATTCATTGACAGATGAAGATTTGAAGTGCTTGATCTGTAAGGAGGCTGCAAGTCTGATCAAACGGATCTGTAAAGATGAGGCGTATGATGCCTACAAAGAGTTCACCGAATTGTGTATCGGAATGATGGCATATTCGGAATGTATGCTGTCGGAGGAAATGGAGGAAGCGGCAAAGGAGGATGCGATCCGGAAATATGCCTACATGGTCAATGAGGCAAAGGATCAGCATGAATTTCGCTCCCGGATTGATGTCCGATGGTGATTATGCTTCACGCCGCCAGCGTGAGGGGTACGATTACCGGGAACACCGGGGCAATCTTCCAGTGATTGATATTGACGATCACAGTTTCCGTGGCCGATCCCGTGACAGCATGGGTCGTTACAAGTAACGCAACCAGCCGGGGGAAACCCCGGCTTTTTTTTACACAAAGGTTACACACAAGGTTACACACAAAAAGGGCAAAAAAATCCGCTTCAAATTCATCATTTGAGGCGGATTTTTTATTTTATATGGTGGAGGTTGTTTTAATTCTTCGGAATAGTTCTCACAAGCTCAAAATGGTTGTTGACAATGCAATTTTGCAGAACCATGCCGTTTCTCCGGAAAACATCTCTAAATGCATAAAATCAAAAACAGAGAACGGCTTTCACCTCAAAGTAAATGTCTGTAAATTCCAATGAAATAAAAGCCGCCCCGAAAAACAGTCACACCGGCGACATTTATAAAAATGCTCCATCTGACCAAACTGACCAGATTGAACATTAGAGTTTAGGTTCCAATATTGGTCATAATTACAAGAACGACAGTAAATCAGATATTCATTGACATTAGCGTTTAGCCATAAGCCAAAACTTGTGTTCCAAGTCGATAAAAACACAATAGAAAGTATTTTTATCAAATCTAAAGCCAGTTTCTGAATGACACTGATCATGTTTCTCTTCAGGAACAACAAAGCCTACAAGCCTTTGTTTACCTGAAAGAATAAAACGTCCCCATCGCACATCAGCTGGCACATGTTTAGGATATACATATTCGGTTTTATTTTCTGAGGGAAATGAAGGATAATACTCCAAATAGTGTCCTGTTTTTGAACCTTGATGCTGTTTATTCTCCCAGTAAGCCAAACTGTGTTCTGAAAAAAATTTTACCTTTTCGAGAAAGTCATCTCCATGTCCAGGAATACCTACCGCAGGAGGCGTAGCACTTAGATAGTGAAAATTAAACTTACACCTTTCTGTTAATTTGTCGTTATCATCGTCCAAACTAGTTTGAGGTAATGCATTAAGAAATGCTTGAGTTTTCCTATTTTTTATTTTCTTCTTTTTACTCATAACTTAGGAACACCTCCGATTCGCCCTTGTTCATATGGTGTTCTGATATTTCTATCTTTTCTTATTATCGCCGACGAGCATTCGCTGATGAGATATCCATAGCTTTCATTATTCTCTTTATTTAACAAAAATGTTTCATCAGATTTTAATTCATCTAAAATCGTCGTGTTATGTGTCGTGAAAATTATCTGACCGCAATTATGTACATTGCGTTGTTTGTACAATGAGATTATCTTCTTTACCAAAAGGGGATGTAACCCCATATCCAATTCGTCAAACAACAACAAGCAGTTAGGTCTATCAATCGCAAACAAGAGAAAGAAAAGATTAATATATAAAAATTGAGTACCTCTTGATTCTGATTTATAAGGTAAGAAATGTTTTTTACCTTCAACCTCATGGCAAAATGATGGAACAAATATGGTACTTCCATCGACCATTTGTTCTTCTTTCAGAACTATATCAGAAATCCCAATATCACTTTCAACAATAAATTTTTTTACCTCGGCAAAGCGCTTTTTATCCTTGTAATAAATGTTGGAAATAACTGAAAGAGTTTGCTTGCCATATTCTTCAGCACAATCAAAAAACATCGATATTGTAGAATGTGTCATTGACACGTTACTAACACAATGATAAAAAATATTATAGATAGGATTTAAACATTCGATCTCATTTTGATGTGCGATGCTGATAATAGAGGCATTTTTTCTGCATTTTAAGTTTTCCAGTTCCTTAAATTCAGTAATACATTTTTTTATTGCATCATGCTCTCTTGTAAAAACATGAACATACCTCTTGCTCTTTCTCGATAGACATTCCCGTTCTATCTCTTTTGGGGATACAATCAATTCATAAATGTAACTGATATCATCAATAGTAAATTCAATAAAAAATTCACTTGGCTGTGAAGAATCAAAAAATGGAACAGTGCCAATCGAATCTCCTGGTTTCAAACTCCCAAATGAGTTCGCTACAAAGTCCATAAAAAAAGCAAGCGCTTTTAACAGATTTGTCTTTCCGGCACCATTTGCTCCTTTAACATTCAGAAGCGTATTAACCTTGCCATCATCAGATTCAAAAGCGCATTCAACACCTTCGTCAAATGATAAAAAATTGCGAAATCCAAATCTTAAAATCATAGTAACCTCCATACATTCCAAGATATAATATATCGTTATTTTTTGAAAAATCAAGTTAAAAACGCATTTTTTGACAAAACTGGCAAAAAATAGCAATTAGACAAGCAGTTGTAGTGATGTAGTTCGCCAATATTCCAATTACAATCTCATCATGTTATCGAAATAAAAAAAACGTGCTCTCATAACACAGAGAGAATGTCAACATATTTTTTCACAACAATATGAGTTAAGCCTATTTTTTATCTTGCATAATTTTGACAATTGTAATATTTTAATCAACTTTTAATCTACCTGGGAGGAATTATGCGAAAAAATTATGAAGATTTTATAAATGCTCTAGCCAATGGCTCATCTGTTAAAGACTTATGCGGACAATTCGGTATATGCAAAAGTACCGCTTATAACTGGATCAAAAAGTATTCGCTGGTTAAACGAACTAAAGAACGCACAATATCAACGCATAAAATCTATCAAATGGAAAGAGAGATTCAGACTTTACGAGCTGAAAATGAAATTTTCCGCAGAAGCAAGTGTTCTGCAATATCACCAATAGATGATAAAATCGCAGCAATTGAACGCTTAAAAGACGACTTTTCTGTCCATATGATTTGCAAAACTCTGGGTATCTTGAAATCAACCTACTATCACCGCGTGTTACGCAGTCCGGAAAAGAAACAAAATGAAATTATTGATGAAGATTTACGCCCGGTCATAAAAGAAATTTTTGAGAACAGCAGGGAGCGTTTCGGCGCACCTAAAATTCAATTTATCATGAAGCAGCAAGGTTACCATATCAGCAGAGCGCATATTTCAAGGCTTATGCAGGAAATGGGCTTGGTTTGCAAACAGCTGCAATTACGCCATTTTTCTACAACAAGCCGAAAATATAAAGTTTATAAAAATCGGATACTGCAGAAGTTTATGACCGATGCTTCCAATATGATCTGGGTTAGTGATATTACTTATGTTCATGTTGAGTATATTTTGTGCGCTATAGGTGTTATTATTGACCTATATGCCCGCAAGGTTATTGCTTTTGATGTTGCAGAAACAGCTGACTCTGCATTTATTCAGCGAATGTTTGATTCGGCTTTTGAAATGCGGGGCAAACCGACAGGTTTGATTTTTCACTCCGATCAAGGCTCTCAATATACTGCTTTTGAATTTCGCAAACATTTAAGAGAACTCGGCGTAAAATCCTCTTTTTCAAATCCGGGAACTCCACTGGATAATGCGGTTGCAGAATCATTTTTTGCCAGCATGAAACGGGAGGAGTTATCGCATAAATACTATTATGATTTGGAAGCACTGCGGCAAGATGTGGCTGATTATATTGACTTTTTCAACAATATGCGTCCACATCAGAAGTTGGGGAGGCTTACACCGAGTGCCGCAGAAGCCAACTTCACAGAGTAAAAATAAAAGGGTATTTGGGAATTTTCCAACAGAAATTGTCCAAAATACCCTTACAATACCATAGCTAAATATCACGGCAACTACCGCTGGCAGCGGGTTTATATGGATTCAAATGTATTTGACCGCTGCGAAAGAGTTTTCAAGGAATATTCCGAAAGCCTTACCGATGCCGCCAGGCGCAGAACTTTCCTTGGCTACAATGTTTTCATAATATCTTCTGCTTCCTGAATATCAATCTTACTTTGAATCTTCTTTGCTTCTGTAATAATAATCCACAACAAATCACGAATCGCCTGTTTATCTTTACGATCCGATTTATTCCCATCCAAAGGAACTGCTGACCACGCACTTGCAATTGCTTTCTGATGTTCTCCTGACCGTTGCCAAGACTGTGCCAGAAGGAGAACAATAGATCGTTTTTCTTTCGCATTCAATTGGGTCAGCAGAAGCTCCTGGCAGCACTTGCGAACATCCGCTTCCTGACCAAGTTTCTCATACGTTTCAATCTGAAGCCTCTTACAACTTTTATATTGAAAAACTTCCGGCTGTTGAAGGAGAATCTCAAGATAGGTTAATGCTTGCCGGTAATTTCTCAATTTAAATTCCATTTCTGCGGCTAGAAAATATAGTTCACAAATCTCTGGGACATTTTCAAACGGTCGATTATAACGTTTCCAAAATTCACGTTTCAAAGAAAGAGAGGGTATTTTCTTCAACAGTGTATTCAAATCCGATATTGACATTTCTTTCTGTTTCAACAATAGCAGAAACACATTTTCCTTCGATACTGTATTCGGAATTTGATCGGCACAGCTTAAGAGAAATGCCGTTGTATCGTGATGTGCAGGAGCCATTCTGAAAAAAAATGTGGCTAACTTCTCAAACTTAGCGGGGCAAGCTTTTGTCTTCTTGTAAAGTTGTAAAAGGTGTTGAGCATATTCTGGCGATTCAGTATCTGCTGGATACTGTCTCAAAAATTCCTCCAGGAGCTTGACCGCATCTGGCGAATTGAGTTTCATGGAACAGAAAATAGCCAACTTAATTGCTGTGTTACGCAAATCGCTTGAAAGACTTTTCTCTTTAAGTAATTCGTTCAGAATCTGAAAAGCATTTCGAATATCATTATTTTTTATTTCTGCCTGCGCCAACAACAGTTTACGCGAAGACGTCAAATGAATTCCTGAAAGAATTTTGATGCAATCTGAATAGCGCTCCGCCCGATAAAAATACTGTGCTGCCCAAAAGAGTGTATCTTCTTTTTGATTCAGATCGGAAAACAGTTTTGACTGTCGCAATAAAACATTCGCACCTTCGGTATACTTTCCCTGTTCGACAAGAATTGCCGCATATTGCTGATTTGCAATAATTGTATCCTGCCCTAAAGGTGCTGTTTCCAGAAATTTCTGGAAAAAAACTCCGGCTTTCTCTTTATCTGTAAATGCAATTGCATATTTTCCCATTTGCAACAGAAATTGCGGTTCTGGAAATTCTTTTAGTTCATGAATTACGGCAATGGCTTTATCCAGTTCCCCTATTGCAGACAATGCCGTTGCATAACGTAAACGCATGGAAGGTGGCGACTTGCTTTCCAATGCGATTACGACATCATGAAAACGGCGGGCACGAAGCATTTCATCAATCATGAGAAGTTCTGTGGATTTGCGTGGCTTGATTTTTTGAGGCAGTTGAAGATGGTATCCGAGCAGTCTCAATGTCTCACGACAAAAGCAGAGACGATCACACAGATCTTGAAAACGGATAGAATTTTCAGGAAGAAGTTTTACTGCCTGGAGGTAATATTGAACGGCAGATGAAAGAGTATTTATCTTCTCCCGTTCATTACGAGTTGATGCACACAAACCGGAATACTGTTCCCCCAGAAGAATCAACAGTTCAATTTCACCGGAGGGCTTTTTTTCTTGTGTTCTGCGTTTTGGAGGATAATACAGTCGAAGAAGATTTCGAACCCGTCGAATGGGTTCGTGATATTCACCGTTGAGATTGGCATTTCTTGTTTGGAGAATAACCTGTCTGATTGCAATTGCCGGATTGCCGCCGTCTTTCAGTTGTTCCAGTAATTCTGCAGCTGCATTGGAAAGATCCTGATATTCCGGAATACCGCGGGCTTTCCAATCCTCCGCGCGGCGAATCAGAAGAGTGGAATGATTCAGCAAATCCTCCGTAAGCCAACCCTGATGAGCGGAAATTTCCTTTGTTTTTTTTACAATTTCCGCTATTTTATCCGGATCATTCCCCCATATGTATTCCCGCATGGCCAGAAGTTTCAGTTTTTGTTCGGCGGATAATTTCGTTTCAAGGGTTTTGACAATCATCTCCTCACATTCTTTGAATTTCCCACGCTGAAACAATGCTTCCGCATCCTCAAACACTCCAGCAGTAAGAATGGTAGAAAGGCAAAAGAGGATTGGCATTAAGAGTTTCATTTCAGAAGTTTCACATTTTTTAAATTATGTTTTGCAAACATCGAGAGCAAGGTGACCAGCATGTGATGCTTAGATTCCGGATCACATTGCAGCAGAAATTCCGCGTTTGGCATGAGTCGGACATACCGGCGCAACAGACGTTCCAAAGCTTCACGGGACTGCGGAATGCCGTTTATAATATAATTGCCAGATGCCGAGAGCTCAATCTTGAGACTGTTCTGCAAATCTACTTCTACCGCAGCCACAGAACCGGAAGTTGGAAGATTTGCTTCCAGAAAAGTCATTTCAACATAACCGGACATCGTGATTATGAAAAAAATCAGAAGAAGGAACACCACATCACTCATTGCGGACATGCTTTGCGGCTCCTCGCTCTCACCAATGTGCGGCACCCTCATTACGGGTTCTCCTTCCTGACTTCGGCATTGATCCGGACCTGCAAACAGCCGGCTTTCGCGGCGGCGTTCAGAACCGCTGATATGTATTTG
>JAZRSP010000432.1:0-2702 GCA_045651565.1 Victivallaceae bacterium
GAAAGGACTTTTTCTCCGAAACAAACGCAAGATGCCCCGAAAAAAGATAGTAACTTGCGACTTTTATTTTTTGTCGAATGAAAAATTAAACAACGGCAACCACATTATCGGCAAACACCGAGGATATACACATTACCATCAACAGAGGTAATAAAGTTTTTATGGTTCATTTTTTATCCGTTTTAACAGCTCTGTTGCAGTAATACTGCCATTTTTCTGTAATTTTTTTAGTAATTCGGTAAAATTCGCATCTATCGTTGATTGTCTCTGCAAGCAAATCACAAGCTCTTCCAGCATGGAGCATGGATCGTCTTTTAGTAATGCCGCTTTTCGCAATGTTAAATACTTTTTGCGCCATTGGGATGCCGTTTCGGAATTTCTTTCAATCACCTTGCCAAACCGATAAGCCGTAGCAAGAAACAAGCATGCTTGAGGATTATTCTTTTGGGCTAATTGTTGTAACGCCGAAAATTGAGTCGCCCATATTTTATTGCTTTCTGCTTGTTTTGTTCGCTCGATCAGCATTGCGTAACGAATTGCCGCCAATGTATCTCTTTCTGCAAGCTTTTTCAGTTCCTGTTCAATTTGTGATTCATTCAATTTGGACAACAATCCGAACTGTATTTGAACGATTTTGTCAAGCAATTTGAAATGCTCCGGTGATACAGATGGCACCATTACTTCTGTATCAGCGAACATCGGGGATATACACATTACCGTCAACAATATCAATAGAAGCTTATTTTTCATTGTTTTTATTCCTCGCTGTATTGATAGATGCAATCAAGGTAATTCTTATTTCCCGACAAAGATTTTCCAACCGTTCATATTCAGCAGTCGGGAGAATGTCTGTTTTGTTCAACAGTAAAAGCCAGTAACTTGTTTCGTTGGCTTCTTTCAAGGCAATTTGCAGCTTGGAAACAAAATCAGCCTTACCGTGAGCATATTGGGCTTCGTGGATATTTGCTCCGATACTGGTTCCGGCTCTGCCGATCTGGTTGCAGATAATTGTTTCGTGTTGACTTTTGAGATATTTTACAAGATTAAGAATTTCAACTGCAAAGGTAACAGAGAGGTCAACAAGTTTATTAGAGGATTTTTCCATGATGAGTTTTCCTTTCCGAGCAGTAATATAATGCGGATAGTATTGTATTACAAGCGGACAAACTCTCATTTTTCATTTTTTCATCATATGAGCGAAGCGAATGCTTCATATTTGGAGTGATAACGAAAAATGCTTCATAGCGGAATGAAATGCAGCTGCTTCATCTGTCAAGGCGGTATTTTATGAAGCACGCCTGTCGGCGTATGAAGCGGCTCTTCGAGCCATGAAGCGCACCTGCGGTGCATGAAGCAAAGCCTTGACAGGCTTCATGTTTTTTTGCCAAAATTTTGGCAAAAAAATGGTCGGGGCGGCGGGGATCGAACCCGCGACTTTCTGCTCCCAAAGCAGACGCGCTAAGCCACTGCGCTACGCCCCGATCAAATAACTGTTCCTTAATATACCCCTTTTATACCGTTTTTTCAAACTCCGGGAAAAGGATTTTTACATTTTTTATACTCAAGGAACAGCTGCGCTTTTTACTTCAAAGCATTTCAGGCTCTTCATCCAATTCAATGCCCATCCAGGAAGCCACGGTTTTACCCATGACCTCGGAAATAATCTCTTTCGGAACACCGATACGCTGCAGAAGCCGCAGGTAATAATCCGCTCCGTCACGGACAACGCCGGGATAATTCACATAACCGTCGGAACCCAGAACCAGTTTGCGGAAATTGCTCATAGTCCGGTCAACTTCAACCGTGTCGGGCTTCAGCATTTCCGCCAGGTCCGCAGGCTGCATACGGCGCCACTGGCCGCAGCCGCCCAAATCGGCGTACAAGTTGGGGAGCATTTTCAAATACTGGCTGGCTTCCTGCTGAAAAATCCGTGTCCCCATGTGGGCCATAACAATTTTCAAATTCTGGAATGAACGGGCGATCCGGTCAAGGTTGATGGGGTGCATATTTTTCAGCACCGGACGGCGGTAGATCTCATCCGCCGGATTGGGGCGGTAGTTTCCGGTGTGAAAGAGCAAAGGCAATCCGCACTTGGCGGCGGCTTCGTACACAGGCATATAAATATCGTGGTCGTATTCGTAATAAGGATAGATACACTTGAAGCCCTTCACTCCCTTTTCGGCGTAATGGTAAACTTCAGCCGGGTCGGCAGTTTCCCAGAGGTCCAGCTTGGCAAGGGGAACAAAGCAATCGGGAAATCTTTTGCAAATCTCAATGACCTCATCATTGGGCAGAAAGTCGTGGCCGCCGTAACGCAATCCCCCGGAAAGACAGGCGATAGTCCCCCGTTCCCGGCAGGTTTCGGCGAGGACTTTCAACTCTTCAGGGTCATTGCTGTTGCAATGGACGTGAATATCAACGCGGTATTTGTTTTCATACTTCATAACTCTTAAAACTCCTGTTTTTACTCTATCAATAAGGTCGCAAACCTGCCGCTGCAAGAACCACTTTGTGGGTCAGGTAATCGTGGCAGCTGTGATCGGGATTTTCAATCTCGCCCCGGAGAATTTTTGCAAACTCCTCAAGCTGAACGGCGTAACGGTCGGTCTGTACGCCGAAGGAAAGAATGTTTTTCCCTTTCTCAAAACCGCCCCTTGCCTGCTTCAGGTCAAGGGTGGCAATCAGCTCCTGTCCGTCAAAGC
>JAZRSP010000433.1:0-1746 GCA_045651565.1 Victivallaceae bacterium
GTCAGTTTTTCTGTCGAAAAAGGGAAAATTTTGGCTCTGGTCGGAGAGTCAGGATGCGGTAAAAGTTTGACCAATTTGTCGATTGCAGGTCTGTTGGATGACAAAATTGCTTCGGTGTCGGCGGATTCTGTTAAAATCATGAGAGGTGAAGAGCCTTTTGAAATTATAACTGCAAGCAAAAAAGAGTTAAGAAGTATCAGAGGCGGTACAATCGGTTACATTTTTCAGGAACCTGCGGTGTCGCTCAATCCGGTTTTTAAAATTCAAACTCAAATTGCCGAAGTTTTTAAACTCCATCGGAAAGATGTCAAAAATTATCGGGAAGAGATTATTAAATTGCTCGATTCGGTCGGAATTGTTGACCCCGAATCCAGGTTGAATGCTTATCCGCATGAATTGTCAGGCGGAATGCAGCAGAGAATTATGATTGCTATGGCGCTTGCGGCAAATCCTGAACTTCTCATTGCCGATGAGCCGACAACGGCTTTGGATGTAACGATTCAGGCGCAGATTCTGGAATTAATCAAGCGGCTTTGCCAAGAGCGAAATATGGGTGTGATTCTGGTTACTCACAACTTGGGCATAGTTGCGCAAATGGCTGATGATGTGGCAATTATGTATGCAGGAATGATTGTTGAAAAGGGTTCAGTCAAAGATGTTATCAGTAATCCTATGCATCCCTATACCCAAAAATTATTGGCAACCGTACCGGTTTTGGGCAAGAATTTGAAATATTTACCGACTATTCGAGGTACTGTTCCTCCCGTGGGTGAATATCCTGTCGGCTGCCGCTTCCATAACCGCTGTGACTTGTGTCAGAATTTAGCGGAGAATGATCGCTTGAAGTGTCAGAATGTTGTGCCGCAATCAGTTTCGGTTGCGGAGAATCGTTGTTTGCGTTGCCACTTTATTCAGCAAGGGAATAGTGATGAAAAATAAGCAATTTATTGTACTTTTGATTATGTTGGGAATCATTGTTGCATTGACGACTGTTGTGATGAAATTTCATAGTCCCACGGCGGTTGAAGAGAGTGAAGATCCTATGACTGCCAGACAAAAAGTCGAGTTGCAAAGTTTGATTGGACAAGCGTATTTTCTGATGTCAAATGGAGACTATACTTATGCTGAAAATATTTTGAGCAGGCTTTTTGAGATTTCTCCGAATGACATTTTGGGTTTGCAGATGTCTGGTCAGATATATTTCAATACCGGGCGGTACAAGGAAGCCGAAAATGTATTCCGAAAATTGATTTTGCAACTCCCTGAAAATGGTTCGAATTACAACAATTTGGCACAGATTCTCGCTCAACAAAAAGATTACAAAAACGCAATTATTTATTTGAAAAAGGCACTGGAACTTGATCCTGATGTGCTTCTGTTGCACTTCAATTTGGCGGAACTATATCTGCTTGCCGATGATAAAGAGAGTGCTGTTGAGCAGCTTCGAATCGCCTTTGAAATGGCAAAAAAACAACGGATTCTAGTGCTGAATTTGTCGGCATTCAAGTCTTTGGAAAGCGAAAAAAGTTATCGACAATTGGTTTCTGATTATGTCGCAAGTCAATTGACTTTCGCTGATGATAGTGTCGGAGGTGAGAATGAGCAAAATTAAAATTATGCCCGAAAGTTTGAGTAACAAAATCGCCGCAGGCGAGGTGATAGAACGACCGTCATCGGTGGTGAAAGAACTCATAGAGAATGCCATTGACGCTGGAAGCAGTGTCATTAAAGTTGAAGTTGAGAAAG
>JAZRSP010000434.1:0-3308 GCA_045651565.1 Victivallaceae bacterium
AAAGGAACTACTCACCCGTTTGCTTTCAGCCACTATTACGCGAACTTAAATGCAAGCGCCAACTACAAAACCGCCAAAATCGGTTTCGAAATCAGACTTTCTGATATGTCAGAGAAAAAACCGCAGTTTATGATTCTCTGCCGCCTCAAAGAAGCAGGCGGATATGCCCTCGTAAGATGCGGAATTAACGGTCTTGAATGTGTCAGTGAAGGCAAAACAGTCAAAGTTCCCTACACAATGGGCTTCAAGTTCTATTCATTCAGAGTAGAAATTGACAGTGAAAGCAAAACTTACAAAGTCTTTGATGACCAAAACAATAAAGAGCTTTTTACCGGCAAAGTTACTGCAAGCAAGAACTCAACCAACTTCTTACAAGTAGGTGACGGTTCTAACCAAATTTACGGTGCAGTTGACCTCTCATACTTAGGATATACTTTTAAATAAGTTCCCCAAAAGTTGAAAAAAATCAAGGAATTAGAGTTGTCAAAACTCTAATTCCTTTTTTTATTTTATACTTGTCCTCGCTCTAATTTTGCCAATCCACCCCAGAGTTCCTATCGACACCTCTTTAACTGTAATCACCTATCCTCCGCAGCTTTTGCCAAAGGAAAATGAATTATGTATTCTGAATAAAAAAATGGAGCGAAATTTTTCGCTCCATTATATTGCTGATTACTTTATTATTCGCCATAATAGCATTTTGTCAGAATTGCCTTGATTTCAGAGATCAAAGGATAACGCGGATTACCGCCGGTGCATTGATCGTCAAATGCTTTCTCTGCAACTTCATCAAGCTGCTTCAAAAATTCAACTTCACTTACCCCTGCCTCCTTGAAAGTTTTCGGCATTTCAAGTTTATCTCTCAAATCATCCAAGCCTTTCAAAAGATTTGCTATTGATTCTTCCTGAGTTTTGCCCTCAAATCCGAGCATTTCAGCAATATCAGCATATCTTTCGGTCATATTAGGATACTTGTATTGAGAGAAAGTTCCCTGCTTGGTCGGACGATCAGAAGCATTGAACTTAATAACCTCGTTAAGCAAAATCGCATTAGCCAATCCGTGCGGCACATGGAATGCTCCGCCCATTTTGTGAGCCATTGAGTGACAGACACCCAAGAAAGCATTAGCGAAAGCCATACCCGCCATAGTTGAAGCGTGGTGAACTTTTTCACGAGCGATCTCATCATTTGCTCCGTCAGCATAAGCTCTGGGCAGATACTTGAAAAGCAATCTCAAAGCTTCTTTCGCCAAACCGTCTGCATAATCAGAAGACATCACAGAAGCCAAAGCCTCAAATGCGTGACTGATTGCATCAAAACCGCTGTTTGCAGTCAAGCGTTTCGTCATGCCCATGACAAACTGGGTATCAACAATTGCCATATTCGGGGTCAAAGCATAATCTGCCAAAGGATACTTATTTCCGGTTCTGCCATCAGTAATAACAGCAAAAGGTGTTACTTCTGAACCGGTTCCGGATGTAGTCGGGATTGCAACCATCATTGCCTTTTCGCCGAGTTTCGGAATTGTGAAAATACGCTTTCTGATGTCCATGAAGCGCATTGCAATATCATTGAACTCGATTTCCGGGTGTTCGTAAAGAAGCCACATGATTTTAGCGGCGTCAATTGCAGAACCGCCACCGAAAGCCACAATCAAGTCAGGCTTGAAGTTATTCATTCTGTCAACACCATCCAAAGCCGCATCCAAGGTTGGATCAGGCTCGACATCACCATAAATTTCATATTTAATTCCCTGTGCTTCCAAAGTATTAAGTACCGGAGTTACCGCACCGGAAGAGTAAAGGAATTTATCTGTAACCACAAAAGCGCGTTTGCGTTCATTCAAGTCTTTCATCGCTTCTGACAAGCAACCGTACTTGAAGTAAATTTTTTCAGGAACACGGAACCACAACATATTCTCTCTCCGTTTCGCAATGGTTTTAATATTAATCAAGTGTTCAGGGCCGACATTCTGACTTACAGAGTTTCCACCCCAAGAACCGCAGCCCAAAGTCAATGACGGCATCAAGCGGAAGTTAAAAATATCTCCGATTGCGCCTTGACTTGACGGCATATTAATAAGTGTACGACCGCTATTCATGGTGTGACCGAATTCTTCAATTCTGTCTTTATTGGCAAAATCGGTATAAAGCACACTTGTATGTCCCAAACCGCCAAAAGTAAGAAGTTGTGAAGCCTTGTCCAAAGCAGTTTTGAAATCTTTTGCTTTAAAAAGTCCCAAAACCGGTGATAATTTCTCATAAGACATCGGAAATTCAGCACCGACCTTATCAGCTTCACCGATAATTACTTTAGTATTTTCAGGAACATCTACGCCGGCAAGTTTAGCAATTTTGTACGCACTCTGACCAACGATTGCGGCATTAAGTTTGCCGTCGATAATGACAGTTTTGCCGACTTTTTCACATTCAGATTTAGAGAGAATGTAAGCACCACGCTTAATAAGTTCGGCTTTGACTTCATTGTAAACATCTGCTACCGCCACAATAGACTGCTCTGATGCACAAATCATACCATTGTCAAAAGTCTTACTCTGCAAAATTGAACTGACCGCCATTTTGATATCCGCAGTTTCATCAATAATCGCAGGGGTATTTCCCGCCCCTACCCCGATCGCCGGAGTTCCTGATGAGTAAGCAGCATGAACCATGCCCGGTCCACCGGTTGCCAAAATCACATCAATATCCTTGTGACTCATCAAGTGATTTGACAGCATTACTGACGGTTCTTCAATTGCTTCAATCAAGCCATCGGGTGCACCGGCTTCGACAGCCGCCTTCAAAACCACCATAGCGGCAGCAACGGTTGATTTTTTAGCTCTTGGATGCGGAGAAAAAATTATACCATTTCTGGTTTTGAGAGCCAAAAGCGACTTAAAAATCGCAGTTGAAGTCGGATTAGTTGTCGGTACAACTCCGGCAATAATTCCGACCGGTTCAGCGATTTTCTCAATTCCGCCAGCCTCATCGGACTCCAATACTCCGCAGGTTTTAAGGTTTTTGTATTTGTTGTAAATAAATTCGGAAGCGAAGTGGTTTTTAATTACCTTATCCTCCACTATTCCCATTTGAGTCTCTTCGACCGCCATTTTTGCCAATGGAATACGGGCATTATTGGCAGCGAGAGCCGCAGCTGCGAAAATTTTATCCACTTGTTCTTGGGTAAAATCCGCATATTGCGCCTGAGCCTTTTTGACTCTGGCAATTTTTTCTTCGAGCTGGTTGATCTGCAACTCTACATCGACGACATTTTTGTCGTCCTTTTTCATATCACACCTCCCCAGGTT
>JAZRSP010000435.1:0-10117 GCA_045651565.1 Victivallaceae bacterium
TCATGCCGATGTGCCGAGATTGATGTTGCCGCCTTATTCAAAAATTAAGAAAGAGGCACTCCTTAAAACTATGGAAGGTGTCAATGATGAGATCAAAAATATCTTGAAAACTCGCTTGAATATTTCTGATAGTGAAACTGCTGAAGATGCAGAATCTCTGGACAGTCTTGATTTACAATTGAATCAGGATGCAAAAAAATAAGTAATTAAGTTTTTCTTTGAACTGTTGCGTGAAAAACGCAACAATCTTTTTTATTCACATAATTCGTGATTAAAAAAGGTGTCGATGTCAACCTTATGCTTTAAATAGTTTGAAAAAGATCAATTTTGTGATAAATTATTTTATACAATAATATCTTGGGATAAAATAATAAAATGATTGGCTATGTATTATTTATAATCAGTGTTGTTTTTTGGATAATTTCTATTATTGCTTTTTGTGTTTTTTTAAATTTGTGTGATCGCTATAATATCAGCTATTCAGATACTAAACAATTATTTAAATTGTATCGTAATGGGAGTCGATTTGCATTTTTGCGTTATTATTATCAATTAGCGAAGCATCACCGCACATTATTTTTGTTTATTTATTATTCATTTTTATTCAATAGAGGGGTATATGCGCATGTTCCGACAGCTTTCGGGATTGGGTTGTTGCTGCTGATTTTAATAATATCTTTTATGATGGTTTTAAAATAATCGCATCTTTTGCTAAAAAAATTATGATTTACTTTGTAAAAATTAAATAATAGATTATATTATAGTTAATACCAAAAAATCAGACAAAAGGAGAATAAAATTATTATGGAAGTTGAACCGGACTCGTTAAGTTATTCAATGGCGTGGATTATTTTGATTATCAGCGTGTGTATGGCATGCGGAGTATCAATGATTTGTTCATTATTGGAGGCGGCACTTCTGAGTTTGACACCAAGTCAGTTGGCACGAATTAAGAAAAAATCACCGAAAATCGGTTCGATTTGTCATGATTTAAAACATAATATAGGGAAGCCGATTGCCTTTATTCTGATTTTGAATACAGCGGCACATACAATCGGTGCGGCGGTTGCCGGAGCGGCATTTAATACTATTTTCGGTCAGGCGTGGCTGTGGATTTTTACGCTTGGTTTGACTTTGGTAATGGTTCAGTACACTGAAATTCTGCCTAAAACTTTGGGAGTGAGATTCAATGTGCAGATTATGAGTTTCGCAAGTCCGATTCTTTTAGTCGGAACTAAAATACTCTCGCCGGTAATTTATCTGGTTCATCTGGTCAATAGACCTTTTGAGCGGAAGAAAAAGGATAATTCACCCTCAACTGCCGATGAAATTTCGGCTTTGGCGGCTTTGGCAAGAAGTACCCAGCAGATTAATAGTCAGCAGGAGCGGATTATTAAAGCAGTACCGCAGCTGTCGGAGATGGAAGTTAAAGAGGTGATGATTCCGGTTGATAATGTGGCATTTATTCCGCATGACCAGACGGTAGCGGCGGCAATTAACTTTAATGCGAATGATTTTCACACCCGCTATCCGGTTTGTGAGCGTGGAAATTATAACAAAATTTACGGGTATGTGAACTTTAAAGAGTTGGTTTCAGCATTCCGTAACAAAGTTGAAGAGGCGAAATTATCTGATTTTATTCGTCCGATTCTTTTCGTTACGGAAGATGATTCGCTTGATGATGTATTGAAAAAGTTTTCATCGCACTACTGTCACATGGCGATTGTGCATAATGTGGCGGGGCAGGTTCTGGGTATGCTGACTTTGGAAGACATTATTGAGGAACTTATTGGGGATTTGAATGATGAATTTGACCCGTTGCCGAGGACATTTTATTCGCCCAAGGATGGTTTTTATGTGGTCGGAGGCGGTAATCCGGTAAGCATACTTGCTAATGAGGCACAACTTGATTTGCCTAAAAAACGCGAACCGTTGGCGGTTTGGTTTGAAGAGGTTTATCGTAAGAAAATTAGAGTCGGAGTGGTTTTCCGCTACAATAATGCAGAGTTTTATGTGCGGAAAATTCGCCGGGGAAGAGTTTTTGAATTTAATGTAAAAAAGGTGATGTAAATGAGAAAAATGATTGGTTGTTTTTTGTTGATTGGTGCGATGTGGCTGCTTGGTGGTTGTGCATCTGTGGATTATGTCGGACAGACTTTTCCTGCATCAAATGAGGGTGAGTATGTCGAGTTTTATCGCAGTTTGAGTGAAGTTCCGACAGATTTGAAGCCGATTGGGCGTGGAACTGCCATGCTGAATGCAGCGACGATTGATGATGATATTTATGAACTTTTTGCCGAAAAAGCGGCGGAAGTCGGTGCGACTGCTTTTGCAATTGCAGAGAGCAAGCAGGTGCTTGTCGGTGTTACTAATGAAATCGAAAGCCGTCCGAGCCGCCCGAATGCCAATTGGAGTGCAGATGGCACTGACGGTGTGGGCAGACAGGTTTATACCAATACTTTCGGCAATGAAGAAGAGTTGAAAGTTGTTAAGAAAAGTTACTACAAATTAAAGGTAACTGCGGTATTTTATGTCGGAATTGAAGTGTTTAATCAGTATATCGGCGAAATTGAAGAGGTCGCCGAAGAAGTTTCCGCAGAACAAGGCGGTGAAGTTGCAGAAGCAGCTGAAACTACTGAAAATCAGGAAGAATAATTATCATGTCTGATTCAGTAAAAAAAATTGAATTAATGGCTCCTGCCGGCGATTTTACTTCACTTGCGGCAGCATTAAGAAGTGGAGCATCTTCGATTTATATCGGGGTCGGAGCGTTTAATATGCGTTCGCATGCCAGCGCAAATTTTCAGCAGAGTGATCTCAAAAAAGTTGTTGAGATGTGTCATAGATGTGGGAAAAAACTCTATTTGACTTTGAATACTATCGCTTTTGATGATGAAATTGAGGCAATTCACAGTTTGTGCGATGAGGCAAAAGCGGTCGGGGTTGATGCGGTAATTGCGGCAGATTTGGCGGTAATTACCTATGCTAATTCAATCGGACTTCCAATTCACATGTCGGTTCAAACCAATGTTTCCAACATTGAGGCGGTTAAGTTTTTCGCTCAATTCGCCGAAGTCGTGGTGCTGGCAAGAGAGTGTTCGCTCAGTCAGATTAAGGAAATTTGTCGAAAAATCAAAGAGGAAAATATTCTCGGAAGTACCGGGAAACTGATGGAAGTGGAGGTTTTCGTCCACGGTGCTTTGTGTGTGGCAACCAGCGGACGCTGTTTTATGAGTCAATTTTCCTGCAATACTTCGGCAAATAGGGGGCGTTGTTTCCAGCCTTGCCGCCGCAAGTATTCGATAAAAGATGTTGAAAGCGGTATGGAGTTTATGCTTGAAGGGCAATATGTGATGTCGCCCAAAGATTTGTGCATGATTAAATTTTTGGAAGAGTTGGTTGCAAGCGGAGTTTCTATTTTGAAAATTGAGGGCAGGGGACGCTCTGCTGATTATGTGGCAAAGGTGGTTTCTGTTTACCGTGATGCCTTGGATAAAATCGAAAACGGGATTAAATTGTCCGATGATGACAAAAATAGTTATGTCGCCGAACTGGAAAAGGTCTTTAACCGTAAGTTCTGGCATGGCGGATATTACTTGGGTGAAAATTTGGAAGAGTGGTGCAATATCGGCGGAAGTAATGCTAAGTACCACAAAACTTGTGTCGGTAAAGTCAGCAAATATTTTAACAAAATTCAGGTGGCGGAAATTACTCTCGATGCGGGGAGTTTTATCGAGGGGGATAAACTGCTCATTATCGGACCTACAACCGGTTCATTGAAGTTGACTGCGGAGAATATTGTAACTCACGGAGCAAAGAGCCAAAAGGCAGAACAACGAACTCTCGTTACTTTGCAAGTACCTGCCAAAGTGCGTGAAAATGATTTGGTTTATCGGCTGGATTTACGGGTTTTTGGGGACGGAATTGCAGATTGATTAAGTTTTTTTAGTAAAAGTTCATATAATTAACAATGGAGAAAATTATGAAGTTAAAAAGTATTTTGTGTATGGTGTTTTTGGTATTTGCAACAGTTTTGCGTGCCGAGGACTACTGGGATTTGTTGTCAAAAGCGCAAAATGGCGATGTCGAAGCTCAATTTAAGTTGGGTACATCTTATGACTTCGGCGAGAACGGTGCAGAAAAAAATATCTTCGAGGCGGTTAAATGGTATCGTAGAGCTGCCGACCGTGGGCATGTGATTGCCCAGTATTTTATGGGGATATGTCACAGTTCCGGAGAGGGTGTCGCAAAAGATTATAATGAAGCCGCACGATGGTTCCGTAAGTCCGCTAATCAGAATTATGCCCCGGCTCAATTTGAAATTGGGTTATGTTATGAGATGGGAATAGGTGTTCAAAAGAACCTTTATGAGGCAATTAATTGGTATCATCGTGCCGTAGATCAGAATGACCCTGATGCACAATACAGATTAGGCAGACTGTATGAAAACGGTGAGGGAGTTCAGAAAAAAGTTACTGAAGCCGTAAGATTGTATCGCTTGGCGGCTAATCAAAATAATAAATATGCTCAAGTAGCCCTCGGTTTTTGCTATTATGACGGAAGAGGAGTGGCGAAAGATGTTTATGAGGCATTTCAATTGTGGTTGACTGCCGCAAGAAGTGGTTATTCTTTCGCTCAAAATTTGGTCGGTCTTTGCTATGAAGACGGAATCGGGGTCGGCAAAAATATGCACGAAGCAACTCGTTGGTGGAGAAAAGCCGCAGAACAAGGTTTCGCTGATGCCCAATACAAATTGGGGTACTGCTATATTGACGGTGAAGGAGTTCCCGAAGATGCCGAAATGGCAATCAAATGGTTGCGTGCCGCCGCAAGACAGGGCCATGAAAAAGCCCAGAAGTTATTGACGGATGCAGAAATTACTTGGTAAAATAAGTTTTTAAATAAAAAAATATCGCCTTGTTTAAAATTTAAGCAAGGCGTTTTTTGTGTCCAATAGATAATTGAATTTACTGTAATGTGAGAACTCCGTAGGTGATTGTAAGATTTTTCTCGTCAAGATTATCAAGAGTAATACAACTTCCGCTAACTTTGTGAGTTATAGTGTGGTTGTCAAAAATTAAGTCTTCTTTGTACGCATCGGAAAAATGCAGGCGAATTGAACTTGCTGCACTCTGGCTTATTGTATCATTGCCCCAGGTCGTACCGTCAAAAATGATGGTGTCACTTCCGCCGCCTCCATGGAGAATATCATCACCTGCACCGCCGTAAATAAGGTCATTACCTGCACCGCCGATGATATTGTCATTACCTTCATCTCCATAGAGTACATTGGTTAAATTATCGTAACCCCAGATTATGTCATTGCCCTCATTGCCGTGGACTGTGATATTGGGATTTTCATAAACATTGAATAGATATTTATTGCCGTAGATATCCATTGTTTGAGTTGTAAGGTCAATAATATCATCGCCTTTGCCGGCATAAATTTCACCGATTTTATTCAAACGGCTGAATTTCTCGCCGATATTTTCAAAAGAGTCAGAGTAAATATCTTCGATAAAAAGTGCATCGCCATTGGCATCATCGGTCAAGTAGAGTCGATTACCGTAAGTTGAGTCAGCACCCACAAAAATATCGCAAATTTTGTTTTTACCTGCCAGATTTACCCGTAGATTTTCAATGGCATTTCCTCGATATTCTGCAGAGTAATTTTTGCTCCAAACTCCATTGGTGCGAGCATGGAAATCAATGTAAAAATCTTCTGCAACCAGATATTCAACTTTGCCGGGATTTTCGGGAATAGAACTCTGATTGTCATAAGTTATAATTGTTGCATTTTTGGGAATTAGTAATTGCTGCAATGAGAAGTTATAACCGTCAGACATATTTTTGCTGATTTGTATATAATGGTCATCGTAGTTATCGACAAAACGATAGCTGTCGGCAGAAATATACATTACTCTATCATCATTATCAATAATTTTTATCTCTCCCGTGAAATCTCCGAGAGAACCGAAAAGTTTTGCGTCAATTATCTCGCTTAAATAGATTACTCTGACAATAATTTCTGAATCAGAAAGTCCGTCAAGGCTGTTTAAAATATAATCATTGGCACCTCTGTTGCGAGTATCAAGGTAGATTGTGCAATTTTTCATTTCAAAATTGTCTGCGATATCCAGACTGCCCCAGATTTCAAAAACGGTATTTTCCGCTTTGCCTGATGATAAAATCATCTTGCCGCCCCGTTCAATAATGCAGTGTTCAGGAATTTCACCTCCGTCAACTTCGATAATTTGGTTGCGAGCGATGGTATCACTTATCCAGCTGTCACCGTAACCTAAATAGAGGTAGTTTGAGTTGCTGTCAAAAGTTTTTGCGGTTTTGACAAGTTCGACTTCGATTGCTTGTTGAGTATAATTGCTGTAAGCAGGGATAATATTTTCTCCTGAAACAACCGCATAGAAATAGAAGTCCCCTGCAAGTTTGTCCGGAATTACCCAGTCAAATGAGCCTGATGAAGTTTCGGAGGTGATACTTCCGATTAAATTGCCGTCCAAACCGCTTCGGTCATGGTCATAGAAAAAGGCGATATTTGAATTTGCGGGCAAATTATCACAATTCCAATTAAAAGTAACTGTACGCTCATTCATGGAAATGGTTATTTCCGGAGTAAGCGAACTTGAATTGTTGATAGAATTTGCAGAAAATTTAACATTTTCCGCACCTGAAACTTCCATGTGGAGTACCGAAGCAGAGCAGTTATTCAAAGCCAGAAGCACTCCATTAGCAGAAGAATTTATTATTTGAAAATCGGTAATTTTTTGATTGTTTTCATCACGCAGAATGTATTCGGCATTGCCACTATCCCAAGTTGCTGAAATTAAGATAATTCCCAAGCTGCTGCTTAAATCCCAACTTTCTCGTGCGATATTATTTGAACCATACACCAGCGGCGAGGCGGCGGTATAAATTTCAATTTGTTCCGTGCCGAGAAGAGTCCAGGATTTATCCATGCCGAGTTTGACTCCGATTGAGAAGTTTTGGTCAAAAATTGCAACATTGCCCCAAGCAATTGCGTAGTCATCAAGGTTGTTGACATTATTGGTGTATTGGAAATAGATATTGGACGAAACCGTGTAAGCCAAGCCGAATTGAGAATAATCAATCATCGCTCGACCACCGAAAGTTATATTGCCACGGTCGATTAAAAGTGCAGTATTAAGTGTGGTAATATCCATAACATTGATATTGCCGTTTAATCTGAAAGTTTGTGAACTCCAACTTAATTCCGCATTGCCGGACCCCTTAATCAGTTCATCAAAAATAGAAACTTCCGCGTCTCCTGAAATTCCGTCATTGCCCATAGTGCCTTCAAGTTCAATTTCTGCCAAAGCCGCACCGCCGACAGAAATTCCGTAGTTGAATCCCAGCGCACCGGAAAATTTCAAATTTTCCGGAGTGGAAATATTATCAATACCGCCACCGATTGAGTCAAGGAAAAATCCGGTTGCTCCGAGTGCGACATTGAGATTGCCAACTTCAATGGAAATTGAATCGACTTTGCCGTTTTCAATATCAAATTCACCGCGTAAAGTTTTGCCCATAAGGTAAGCAAATTCGACTTCGGCTTCGCCGTGCCAGTCATTTTTTGCTGTATCGACCGAGAGAGTGCCTTCGGAAATTTTGAAGCCGTTGGCGAGAGTGACATTTTGGAAAGACATCTCTCCGACGACATCGATTTTCAAACTGCCGAAGTCGTGTGGAGTAGTAAGCTTGAGGTATTTATCTTCTCCGCTCGACTCATTCAAACTTAAATCAATTACCAAATTCGGATTTTCGTCCCCGTCATTATCTCCATTGAAAATTGATAACTCCAATAAACCTTGCAGTTTAAATTCGTAATCGGTTTCCTTTTTATTGACAGAAGCATAAATATCATTTATGGATAATTCAATTCCGCAGAAGTCAAATTCTACATCTTCGCAGCTTACTTCCAGATTGTTTCCTCGATCGGTTTGTTGAGACAAAACATCAGCAATGACATCGGTCAAAGTGTATTCCGCAAGCTGTTCATCACCCTCAATAAGTTCAGGGACGACGGTAAGTTCGATTTCATGGACTTTTGAGTCTGTGCCGTCAGTCGCTTGAACTTTGACAGTAGTTGTGCCGTAACCGGTTGCGGTATCTTTAATTTTTCCAGTAGTTCCGATAAATTTTCCGGTAGTTATGTCAATATCCAGCCACTCCGGCTTCTGAGTAAGAGTATAAGTCGGATTATTGAGATTGGCAAATGTCCCCTCCGGTACTTCGATTTGAGTTTCAGACTTTTCCCGATCAACTTTTTTGCTGAAATTACTTTTGACATTCAGCCAGACATTATCTGCAAAGTCCTGCTCCAAACGGAATTCCATATCGTTATACCCAATAAACTGATCTTCGCCCAATGACAAAGTCCCGATTACTTCGCCTTGGGTATTTTTAATGGTTATAGTTTCATCGAAATTGCTTGCCCAGCAGAAAAGGAGATACTCTCCTCCAACTTGTCGGTCATTGACTACAAACGAAAAATCTCCGTCGCCTTGGAGATATTCATAACCATCCAAGCAAAAATAATCATCATCAGGTTCCCACTGACTTATATCAAACTCAATCGTGCCGTTATTGATCAAAACACTTGAATTATCAGAATCAATCCAATTTGCGGAAATAGATGAAGATGTCTTTAAAACTCCATTAATCGTAAGTGAACCCATATCACTAATATAAATTGAGTCATTAATGCTTTTGAATTGAGCATTTTCGATAGATACAGTACCGCCAATTGATAACGCATTGCCTTTATTCGAACTGTTATCAAAAATTAAATTATTGCCGAAATCAACCGTCGCGCCATAACCAATGTGGCATATCATACCAGTTGTAATGTTATTGATAAACGATACATTATCGCCGAAATTAAAAACTGTATCATCCGGCAATAAGCTATTATGATCGCTGTAACTAACAATATAACCAAAACCATAATTGTCTTTGAATGTAACATTGTCGCCGAAGTCAACTTCCTGATCTGCAGAAAGCAATCCATACCAATTGTCTTTTGCTCCATTGTTGCTGATAGTAATATTGTTGCCGAATTTCAGATAACTTAATCCGTAATATTCATTGACAATCAATGATTGATCCGTGTAATTGTCTGTGAAAGTAATATTGTCGCCAAAAATCAAAGTTCTATCTTCTGCGTCTTCCGGCCAATCGTGAATATTTCCAACTACGACAGTTGTACCGCCGCGATTGCCTGCAAAAACTACTTCCTGCCGATTGCTGAAATCATACGAGCCGCCTGTATTAATAATTCCGCCACCTGCAAGATTGATTTTGCTTGTATCAATATCATAGCAGTCCTCCAAAGTCAGGACTCCGCCATTACTGACATGAATAAAATCAACTATTTCAGGATTGGTTTTATCTGTAAAGCCGCCGCTGCAATAATCACCGCACACCCCGTAAACATGCGAAGCCAAGTGGAGATTACCGCCTGTTTTTATGTGAATATTTTGCAAAACGACATCAGGCGACACCACTGCATCTGCCCAAGATATTTCTGCATTGGCAAGTAAACCGGAGTGTACAATCAAAACATTACTGTTATTGCTTGAAACTCCATTGCTATTGCTGCCGATAATATGAATATTTTTCGCATCGCAATCATATAATTCAGTTCTGCCTCCATATTGATAGAAAGTATCAACCACAGTTTCAGAAAGGCAAGCAGAGCCGGAATTAACAAGAGTATTATACACTTGCGGAACAAATGTTACAGAAGAAAAATATTCTGTCCATCCCATGCCAGGGGAATCCTCTGGCACTTCGTGATAAATTGAATCATATATTTCATAATCTGGTTGGGTTTTCATCGTTCCGCCATTGAGTGTGGTATAGTTGGCAACTCCTTCCAGATACATACTTCCGCCGCTATTAATCTGAACATTATTAGCATAAGTATGCTCTTCAAAGCATAATACTGTATTGTTTCCGATATGATAATTTTGAACAGTTCCGTCTTTAAATTCAAATGCAGTATTATTTGAAGTTCCCTGGTAATAACTGTTGGAAGTTATTCCAAAAACTACACGACCACCGTCTTCAATAACGATAT
>JAZRSP010000436.1:0-1270 GCA_045651565.1 Victivallaceae bacterium
GAGGTACCACATTGGCAAGACGTGCCGCTATTTTAAGAATGATGTTTTGTCCGCTTTCGTCATTTTCAAGGAGATGGTGAAAAACCTGTTTCAGTGCGCGCAGAATAATTTTTTTGACGACAAAATCCGCCGCAACGCAAACGATAAAAGCCGCAATCACCGCAAAGCAGTCGTAAATGACCGGATACTTTTCAATAAAATTGTTAAAAACTTCTGTATAATTCATTTTTATTTCCCTGTTGAACACCATTGAATGCAACAAATATAAAATACTTTGCAATGCACGTTTTTTCAACCTTGAGAACGGACAAATACGGATGCAAGGCTGGCGGAAACTTTACGGCGATTGACCTGTATGGTCTCATGTCACTCCGTGTATTTGGGGAAAACTTTTCTGAATGCCTCAGCCATTTCACAATACCATTGAAATTTCTCCTCAGCATTATTTGAATCAGTGAAATCTCCGTAATGGGTTATTTCTATTCTTGCCGCATTTTTCCCGGGTAACGGCTGCCAATCCATGGAGAATCCCAATTCTGCTTCAATGGCAACTTTATTATCAAAAAAATGTTGATAAAGTTCTTTGTTATCCGGGATATAGATTTCTATACCGATGTGAGTCTTTTTTGCAGTCAATTCAATATGGTATTTAGACGAACCAATCGGCAATGTCAACCAATGATCTTTAGTACCTTTTTTGCGTTTGAAAAGTTTACTGAAACTGCGGCGTTTCATTGCGTAATCCATAAAACTATTCCACCAGATAATTCGTTTCTGTTCTGTTTCAGTCAGGTTTTCATTTCCTTTCCGGCGAGCAGTTTTCAACCAGTTATTCGGAGATTCAAGAATAGTAAACTTGGGTGCCGGCAGAGAATCGGCTATTTTATAGACAGAAATTTGAACTAAAAACACGCCTATTTCATCTGCGGTGTTTTCGTTAAGCCATTGAATTGCGGCACGATGTTCATCTCTTGCCTTTTCAACAACCCAAATCAAAACTTCCGCGTCACGTCCGGAGGCATAAGTGATAATTTGTCCCAAGTGTTTATGATCAGTTTCTCCGTACTGATTTTCAATAATAATTTTGCGGTTACCTCCGTCCTCCAAAGCAAAAATATCAGCACTGAATTCACCTACACCGGCTTCTGTCTCTTCTGCAAGCATATCCAAGCCAAGTTCATTACCCAATTGCTTGATATTTTCCGGTTCTGCCAGCCATGCGGAAAATTCCGGTTCTCTTCCCCAGATTTTGTGCAGTGGAACTATTTCC
>JAZRSP010000437.1:0-3911 GCA_045651565.1 Victivallaceae bacterium
TGACATTTCAAAAAAAACATTTTCGCGCGTCTCAATTTCCTTAAGTTGCATTTGATGTTTTTCTTGCTCACGCAGATAGTCATTTCTCAAGGAAAAAAACTGCATTTTTTCAGACAATGAAAAAGTGTCCGTATCTGGTAAATTATATTTTTTTCGAAAATGTTCGATTCGTTCGTAAAATATATACTCCCATGTGCTGTCTAAAGCCTCGTAAAAATGATCCTTAATAGTTATCAAGAGTTGTAACTTATCGTGGGGACTGGCTAAAGAGTTATCTTGCAAGATAAAATCAAAAAAATCTTTCAAAACAGTCCTGAACTTTTCCTTTTTGGCCAAAGTTATATTTTGCATAACTTCATGCCAATGACTGTTTCGGATTTTATCGTCGTAAATAAAAGGAGTGAGTTTTTTATAGACATCATTATAATATCTATCCAATACAGCCCCTTTGGCTTCATTTGAATCTTCATTTTTCCAAGCCGGAAGTGCTTGTTCAATGGCACACAACATCTTCTCGTACTTTGTTAGAATATCTTGTAAACAACCATCCAATGAGTATACTTTTTTTCGACCATGCAATATCAAATCGTTAGTTTTTTGTATATAATCGGTTTTAAGAGCGTATTCCTGGCATGAATTTATAAACTTTGGCAAAATGTCTTGACAATAAAATTCATTTCCTGTACCGAAGTCAAAAAATGGTTGTTTCCAATTTTTCTCAAGGCTGGTAGAAATTGGAATTTTTACCATAAAAGAAGTTGGTTGTAAATTTTTATAATATTCTTTAAAATGGTTAAAAATAATTTCTTTGGACATATTCCAAGATGCGTGAGGATCCAGAGAGAAATCTGTAGTTTTTGCCAATTCGTCAAGTTTGGGAATTAAGCAATCCCATATTTTATTCCGTATTTCGTTAAGAATTTTTCCCTTCTTTTCAACAAAATCAATACGTTGTCGCAGATTAAAAGGCCAATATTCTTTCTGACATATCCACTTGATATTACTCTTTGTGGATATTTCTTGCAATATAACAAAAACAGAGATGCCCTGCAAGATATTAAGTAACGTTTCTATCTTAGATGAAGACTTGTGACACAAATGCGGCATCCAAAAATTAAGAAATTCAAGCAATGCACTCTCTGAATTTTCATCAGGCGGGGCAGGATTTGCAAACAAACCGCTGGCACTGGGAAAGATGGTTCCATCAACGGCTTCGCCATCCAAATATTCTATGTCAATTTTTAATTCTTGTGCATAATAAGCTCGGCGGGTTTGCCAATCTTTTTGTAAAACCTCCCAGGTGCTTTGGTCCGGAGCAGGAATATGTTCAAAAGAGATAGAGGATTTAGCATTATTGACAATAGCATAGAACTTTTTGTCGATAAAATCATAAAAATCGTAATTCAACCGTTTGTCCCTGCAAGGACATTGCATCCAAATGTTCCGGAGAATTTTTTGGACCTTAACGGCTTGCATGCCGTTGAAGATTTCGGTCTTGAAGAAGTCTTCAATCACGTTGACATCATCAAGGGAATAACCTGAAAAATCTTTGGTTTCCTCGCCAAGGATGGTAAAAAGATCTGACCATCTTTGGCGCAGTTCGGTACAGAATGTTTCTACAGAAAGTTCAGATGCTCTTTCTGGCAAGGCAGCCAAAACTTCGTAGGCTTTTTTATATTCGGCGGAAATCTCACGATCAGAAAAATCAGAAGAAAACAGCTCAAGATTGATTTTTGTAATGTTTTCCATGTTCATATCCTTTCAAGTTTGGTTAATAGTTCTACCATTCGTATCAGCAAGAACCGTGCCAAACTATTTTGATTCAATTTTTTTCCATGCTTTTTTCCAGTTATCAAGCGTTTGAGGGCTGGTGCCAAGCAATTCGGCAGCTTGGGTTTTGTTGCCATTGCTCTTTTCAAGAGCTAAAGCAATATATTTCTGCTTTAGCTCCAAATCATGTTTTTTTGCAACAGCTATAATGTCAATAGGTTGCGATAAATCAATCAGAGGAGAATCGTCATGAGTAACAGCTCTTGTTGTATCGCGGGCAGGCAAGTGCAAATCGGTAAAATCATCTTCGGTTATCTCTGCGTTATCACTAAAAACGATTGCCTGCGTCAGGGCGTTTTGCAATTGTCTGACATTGCCTTCCCATGCTCTTGTCTCAATAAACTTTATAGCTGATTCACAAAGAACTTTGTTGTCTCCAACGCCGTTCAACTTCGTCTTGATTTCCTCAAATAAGCGTTGAGCCAATAAGCGCAAATCACCCCCTCTCTCCCGAAGGGGAGGAATTGTAATACATAATGTTGACAATCTGTTCAGAAGATCGTTGCGGAAGTCCCCGGTATCCAGCGGACGATTGGTTGCCGCAATGATGCGAACATCACTTTGTATAACCTTTTTATCCCCCAGGCGTTCAATTTCCCTGCAAGTCATTGCTTTTCCCGGAGGCGGCTGCAATGCACGCAGAAGTTTTTCCTGAACGGCCACAGGACAAGCTTCTATCTCGTCAAGGAACAGCGTTCCTCCATCCAAATCTTTAAAAATCCCCAGTTCTTCTTTATCCGCCCCGGTATAAGCTCCTTTGCTGTGACCAAACAGTTCACTTGCAGCTAAATTATCATCCAACGTCGCACAATTGATTGCAAGAAATTTTCTGTCTTTACGGCTGCTTAACTTGTGTATTTCTCTGGCAAAAAGTTCTTTGCCGACACCACTCTCGCCATAAATCAACACATTGCAGTCCGTCTGTGCCGCTTTTTTGGCACGCCGCATTGCTTTTACAAAAAGCGGTGATCTGCCGACAAGAGACCCCAGTTGCACATCCTCACATCCCCGCAGGGCTTCATCGACAACATAACTGTTCAGGTTAAAATCTACAGGAAACGGATCAGTCACTTCATAGGGGGCATTCTGGGAAACCTGAATAAATCTCGCCTCAACCGGATAAGAAATTTTGCCCAAAACAAGAAGCAGGGCATTCATCACCTGCGTTCCTGAAGACAGATGAAAAAATGGTTCAATATCACGCTCGAGCCTTCCGCAGAGCTCATGCCACTTGCCGCAAACAGATCCCCATGTTTTTCCGTAATCATGGACATCCCGGGAGTCTACATCTATTATTTCTACCTGATATTGAGAAAAGTGTTTTTTTATTCCCTTTTTTAATATTTTGTTTTTCAGGTCAAAGAACAAAACAAGACGATCAATCCGTTCTCCCGGGGATGATTTGTCAAGAAAGTACTTTAAGACTTGTAGAATGGGGCTGTATGGAGATTGTTTGCTCACCGTAGGGCGGGAAGATTTCTCTTTTTCCAGCTCTGCATTAAATTCAGCATCCTTAAGTTTTGATCCGATATAATTCAAATCCCGAAAGCCAATCCAGGAAAACAGTACCCGCATACAAACCTCAATAAACTTTATTGTGAATTAACAAATCTCTTTGATAATATATCACGGTTGTCTTTAGCTGTCAAGAGGATTTTGAAAGACTGTAAAAAAATTTCAAAAAAATTTTCAACTTTTCAATAACATCTTTACTAACAATATGTTAAAAGCATGAAAAGCAAATAAAAAATCACAAAAACGCTTGTGTTTGACACAAAAAACACACGGGTATGCCAATATTTGGCACAGTTCTTTCTAATATAGACGGCAACGAGACACAACAACCAATAACCTGTAAGGAGGTAAAAAATGGGACGTAAGGAAACTGGACTCTTTGGACGCATCTTTAACTGCTTGACCGGTACCGGCACAACTGTAACCAGAACAAAGGACTTTTGGGGCAACAAAAAAACGATCGTTCACAACTACGATACGGGAACAAGAAAGGAATATGTTCACCGCCGCGGATTTTTCTCTGACAGTGATCAATCCACATATTACGACAGACACGGTCGCCAGAC
>JAZRSP010000438.1:0-6035 GCA_045651565.1 Victivallaceae bacterium
AGCGATATCAGCAACAGTTTCAGAAACAATAGCTCCGCATGACTTCCAGTAAGCCATACGATCCAAATCGATTTTTTCTTCTTTGGTATTCGGGTTATAGAAACCGATTTCCTCGATTGCTTTGCCGTCACGGCTTGCACGAGAATCCATTACAGCAATACGGAAGCAGCTTGCATTTCTGGTTCCGGTGCGTTTAAGTCTAAGTCTAACTGACATAGTTTAATCCTTATTTTTTATTAATTTTACACATTTCAAGGAACGACTTTGGGCATTTTCATTTCACCAGCCCCCATCTCGCTCCCCGGCGATTTTTTCAACTGCCGTTTTCAGCACAGATATATAGCCACATTAGATACTTGGACTAACCTCTCGGCGTCCTCCACTCTATCTGCCTGTCAAGCGTAACAATTCACAAGCCAAGGTGCAACTCAATGGCAAGAAAACTGTTAGAATACAGTTAAAACTCTATAATATACAGCTTTTTAAAAAAAAATCAAGTTATTTTCCTTAAAAAACTCTAAAAGATTAATAAAAATTAAAAAAAGGCTGTTACCTAAAAAGATAACAGCCTGCAAAAATCACTAATGATTATTTTTCAGAATATTTCAAAAGTTCAGCAACCCAATCAACTTGCTTGAAGTTTTTGATAAAGAATGCACGCATCATGATTTCCAACTTTTCTACATCGTAATCCCATGCGAGAGCTTCGTCGCCCAAGTCTTTACGAACATTGGTCTGGTCGAAGATAACATCGTTTGAGAAGTAGGGGAACAAGTCACCGATGAAGCGTTCGAGCATTTTGCTGTCTTTATTGAGTTCAGCACTGTCAGTTTTGGTAACTTCCATGTGTTTGAGGCGCAAGACGTTACAAATAGCACGCTCGATCATATCAACTGTTACAGGACTGTCACCGGTAACGTGATAGGTCTGATTGTGAACTTCTTTCTGGAAAAGTTTGGTAATTGCCAACTGAACATAGTCAATCGGCACGAAGTAAACGCGTTTAGAAGCGATAGTATTGAAGTGAAGCTTCAAGTCATATTCTTCAACCGGGCTGATACCTTCTTTAGCACAGTGGTGGCTTTTGAGTTTCGCCATGAATTCAAGAACACGGTAGAATGCCAACGGTTTGAGAACCATACCGTCTGCCAAACGACCGGTAACAATTGCCGGACGATAGATAGTATAAGGAATACCGCAGTCACGAACCATACCTTCAGCTTTGCACTTACTTTCTTCGTAGGGGTTATTGAATTCGTTGCAAGTCGGGCGTGCTTCCATTGAGCGGCCGATAGTTTTACCTGCAACATAAGCGGTACTTACATAGTGGAATTCCTTTGCGCCGATCAACTTTGCGAGTTTGATCATGCGTTCGGTACCGTTGTAGTTGATATTAAAAGTTTTGCCGGTGGGGTCTTTGCCCAAATTCACATCTGCTGCACAATGGAAAATCACATTAACGCCTTCCAATGCCGGATCTTTTGCCAATGCTTCGGGATCGATAGAAGTAACATCGCCGTCAACAACTTCGACATTCTTCATAATCGCTTCGAATTTTTCGGGGATACCATCAAATTCGCACTGATCTTTGATCATAGATTTGGTACGATCATAAGCACTTTTTACGGGTGATTTACGAGTTAAGCAGACGAATTTAACATCATCGCCGCAATCCTGAGACAAAGCAGTTACAAACGCTCTGCCGACGAGTCCGGTAACACCGGTTAAGAAAATCTTTTTCATATTTTTCCTTGTGTTTTTCGATCAAATTAAAATTTCATCGATGTTCATATTTCTAACACTAAAACTATGTAATCTCAATTAATTAATATAGCACTGTTTCCGCAAATTGCAAACAGTTATGAAAAAATTTCAAACAATTTCATGTTTTTCAGTCAAACAGACGCCCGACTTCGATAAATCTAATCGCTTTTTTAGCAACTTTATTTGAAAAATCGTTTTTTTGGAGTAAATTATATAATATTTATTATTAATGAATTACAATTTAAATTTTATAGCAAAAGGAGAATTCAATGAAAGCATTTTTTGTATTTTCAGGACAAGGCGCACAAGCCCCCGGCATGGGAAAAGATTTATACGAATCATCAGCAGCGGCAAAAGCAATTTTTGACCAGGCAGATGAAATTTTGGGATACTCTCTCAGCGAAGTATGTTTCAATGGCCCCGCAGAAAAATTGACCGAAACCAACTACTGCCAGGTAGCAATCTACACTATGAGTTGCGCTGCCTTGGAAGCATTCAAGGAAAAACACCCCGAAGTTCAAGCAGTAGCTTGTGCCGGTTTGTCGTTGGGTGAATACGGTGCATTGTACGCCGCCGGAGCATTCAGTTTCGCCGACGGTCTTAAACTGCTCGCAAAGCGTGCAGAACTTATGGACATTGCCTGCAAAAACACCAATGGCGGCATGGCTTCAGTTTTGGGCGGCGACGCAGAAGTTATCAAGGAAGTCTGCGCCGCTTGCGACATCGACGTTGCCAACTTCAATAGCCCCGGACAAATCGTAATTTCCGGCGAAAAATCAAAACTCGAAAACGCCGTCAACATGCTCAAAGAAAAGGGTATGAAAAAAGTTATCGTCCTCAATGTTGCAGGTGCATTCCATTCACGCTTGATGGCAGAAGCAGGCGAAGGACTCAAAAATGTTCTCGCAAATGCAGTTTTAACTACCACCGCAACTCCGGTTTATCACAACTTCACCGCACAAAGTGCTGCCGATATTGATACTCTCAAAGATAACCTCGCTAAACAGGTCGCAGGTTCAGTTCAATGGGAATCTTGCGTGCGCAACATCGTTAATGACTGCGGCGGAGAATTGATGATTGAATTCGGCCCGGGTAATGTTTTGACCGGTCTCCTCCGTAGAACTCTCCCAGAAGTCAAATATGCAAATATCAATTCAGCAGATTCATTGAATAATTTCTCAATGTAATTTTTTCAGGGGGAGGCTAACGCCGCCTTTTTTTGGGGAGCTGTTTGCGCTCCCCAAACCCCAGCAACCAGCCATCAGGCTGGATGTTATAGGAATTTATAGTTTTGCTTACCGCAAAACTCTAAATTCCGATTTTTTTTGTTTTTTTGCAGGAGAGAAGAAAAACTTTTTTCTTGGCTGAAAGACTGCCATCAGGCAGATTTGAAAAAAATCACCGTTGAGTTACAATATAGAAATAAGATAACTTATCGCAAAGTATAAAATCAAAACTTGTTTTGTTTTTCCTCTCTCCTGCACCTCTCACCTTTTCAAAAAAGAAAGCAATAATTTTTTATTCGTGTAAATTCGTGTGCATTCGTGGTTTTTATAAAAATATCCGACTTGTCCGACTGGTCGGACAACACACTCCCAGAAATCTCAGGATTCCCAGACTTCCCAGGCATATCGGCATAACTCGTCACCATAACATGCCCACCCATGACTGTCATTGCGAGGAGAGGAACGACGAAGCAATCCAGCATAAGAACCGTTAGGTTCGCAACTAGTCACTCTTTTGTGCGACACAAACCATAATTACTATTCTGTATTCTAAATTTTATTTAGTAGCCTATAACTCTACAACTATCCGGGAATGCGAAAAAGTCAATTTCACAATTTTTCGGAACTCGAACTTTTTTCAAATTTTTACACGAAGCAAACGCAAGTTCTCCAATTGTAGTCACACTATTACCAATTATTACATTTTGCAAACTTGCGCAACCAGAAAATGCATTATCGCCAATTACTGTCACGCTATTAGGAATTGTCACGCTTTGCAATTTTTTACATCCAGAAAACACCCCTTCACCAATTTCTGTTATGCGATTAGGAATTGTCACGCTTTGTAAATTTGAACACCAAGTAAATGCCCTATCGCCAATTTCTGTGACACCTTCTGGAATTATCAGGTTTTGTAAAGCCTCACATTTATAAAATGCCCCATTGCCAATTACTGTCACACTATCAGGAATTGTCACGCTTCGCAAATTTGCACAACCATTAAACGCATTATTTCCTATTGTCGTCACACCATCAGGAATAATACATTCAGTAATATTAGTATTATTACATTGCAACAATATTTTATAATCACTTGAAAATTGAATCCCTTGTTTTTTAGCAGTTTGGTACCGATATAAGTCACTAGAAAAATAAAGGACAAGAGCCCCGGAAACAATTCCTATGAGTAATATACTTACTGCAATGATTATTTTTATTTTATTATGAGAATATGATTTTATTTTACTTTCCTCAGAGGTGGGAATAGGTTCAGCTACCGGCAATGCCGTCAAAATTTCTTCCATTTTTTCCACTGTAAATTGATGAGAGCAATTAGGACACTCTATAAATTGTCCCAAATATTCTTCTTCGCTCTCATATTTTTGTTTACAATTAGGACATCTAAACTTGATTAACATTTTTACCTCCACGTATTTTTAATTATTTTGATTTTTAATTAATTTTTTTCAACTAAAAGTTGCTTTAAACCCTCTTGCATTAAGCTGAAAATAATCGGATATCCGGTCACCAATACAATTATGGCTTTTATCCATATTGTTCCATCATCTGACAATATATCGCTATTCCAAAACATATGAAGCCCTATCGCAAAACAAAAGACCGGTAAAAACTTTTTATTTAATAAATTTGAAAAATGAATTTTTTTATGATGTTGTTTGAGTCGCCAAAGAACCCCTCCTGTCAATCCGGTATATAAAATATGTGCAATCGGAGACAAACACGCACGAATTACCATAACATCATCACCATAATGAATTGTATACTGTCCGGTTTCAATTATCGCAAAACCGCATCCTACCGCAGCTCCGATTAACAATCCATTTAATATATATTTATATCTCAGATTATTGACAAATAAAAACAAAGCTAAAAGTTTAGCTATTTCCTCTATCGGACCTGCCCAAATAGCATCATAATCACCAATCAGTTTACTAATAAGCACTGTTAAAATAATTGATATCCATCCACCAATCCAAACGATTTTCAAAACTTGAATCAACGAAACATTTTGAGGGATATTAGACTCCCAATAAAATAATAATGCAGCAAACGGAATTCCGACGATCCCATTTACAAGAAATGGCACAAGCGCACATTCAGGCGATATAATACGTTCATCCAATAACCAATAAAACATAAAATGCATACCAATTGTAAATATCAACATCCTGATAAATAACCATGGGGTAGGCCATTTTACTTCAATTTCATCTAATGACGGAGTAGAAACTGCTGCTCCCACAGTAAAGGCATTTTCGACATCTAGCCAAGAATGCTTTTTTAACACAGCAGAAAATAATTTTTTAAAGCTGAATCCTGTTAATTTTTCAACTCCAAGCGAATCTGATATTGAATGATTAACTTTCGTAAAAACATTAGCAATATCGCTGAAACTAATATTTTCGTTATCAGATTGAATTGTTAAAATTCCATTACAAATAGGACATTGAACATGACCTGAAGCACTACCGTCTATTTGTAGTTTTTGTCCACAATACTGACAAAAAATAATTTTATACCCCATACATTAATCCTTTCATACTTATTTTATTAATAAAAATCATAATTATTACTAAATAAAAATAAAAAAACTTTTTTCAACAAAAAAGGCACATTCCGAAGAAGTGCCCCTGTCAACGCCTACCACAGCGCGCAAAAACTACACATACCCGAAACGTGCCAAGTTTTTAACTTGACAGTCCGTGTGTAAAGAGTTTTTGCAATTCGTCTATTTTTGAAGTGGTAGTTCAGACAGGGACGATTACAATCTGTTTACTTTATCTTTAATTTTTAAAATTTTTCCTGCAAAATACAAGATAGCAATAATATAACATCACAAAAAATAAATTGCAAATATTATAAGAAAATTTTTAGAAAAATTATAGGTTGTGTCGCTAAAAAGTGCGACACAACCTATAATTCTTAATTATGAATTATGAATTTTATTAAACCACGAATGCACACGAATTTACACAAATAATTGAAAAGGAGATTTGAGTGGCGTCGAAAATCTCCGATAGTTGG
>JAZRSP010000439.1:0-4815 GCA_045651565.1 Victivallaceae bacterium
AACTTCTATTTCAAAGCCTTTGAATTGATCTTTCATGTATGCCAAAGATATTTCAATGGCATTTTTTTCTTCCGGTTTAAGTTTGAGGGATCCTTCTGAAAACACTGTTTCGCAATTTCTGTGGCTTATAACGATTTTTACATCATCAGATTCAAGTATGTCGGTAAACAAAACCGTTTTTATCAACAGCAGTGTCCCTTGAATACGCTTATTTACTTGATTATCTAATTTTTTATCCTGCTTATGTTTTACACCGGGATATTCTTTCTGGAATTTTTTTACCAGATCATTTATTCTCAAGGATGAATTATTAACTGAAAATCTGCAAGCGAAAAGAGGTCCATTTATACATTGGAGAAGATTATGTTTATTTTTGAAATCCCGACCAAAAACAAATGTTACTCCAGGCATATCGTAACGATTATAACTGATTGCTCCCGGCAGATTATAATAAAGATTCAGAGTCGGTCGGGAATTGTTATTTTTAGATTTAATCTTTATATCTTGTTCAAACCATTTTAAGCCGCTGCCTGATTCAAATTCTTTATACAATTTTATCCGTTTTGCAGAAATTGCTGAATGAGGATATTTAAATGCAGGAGCATTCTGTTTTTCAATAACACGCTTTTCTGCAAGCCGTTTTTCTTCAGCCTTTTGGGCGGCAATACGCTTTTCTTCGGCAATACGCATCGCTTTTTCTATCTCTTTTTCTGACTGTTCTGCTTTGCGTTTTGCCTGATCGACAAGTTTGTAAATTGCTCTTGCATTAAAATCTTTTGTTTGATATTTTTGGGCAAATCCTACTAAAGCCGATCTGGATTTAATTCTGCGTCCGAGATAGTAGCTGTATGTGCCTATTTGAGAAACTACTTTTTGTAATTCCGTATTGTTTATTACTTTAGCTTTGCCATTTGTGTTGAGCAGTATTGTCCATGCCTTCATCAGCATTTCCGATTCATCCTGGAATGGGAAATCTTTTTTCAGCGCCGGGTGTTGTTTGTAGAAAATCAAATCAATGAGTGCCGTTGCTGCTTGCGTATGTCCATTCTGTATTGCTTCGGTAAAATATTGTTGAGCTTGCTTGATGTTTTGTACTTTTTCTGCAACGGCAACGCTTGTATCAGCGGGATCGGATTTGCGGATTTTTTCCCACAGCTGATAACCAGCAATATATTTTTCTTCGATTTTTTTATCTGCGAGCCGCTTTTCTTCTGCCTTTTGAGCGGCAAGTCTTTTTTCTTCTGATTTTTCGAATGCAGTTTTGAATGATTTAGTTTGCAGGGTGTATTTGTAAATATCTTTTCTGCGTAAAGGTGATTTATTTATATTTGCCAATAAGTGCTTTTTTACCGTAAAAGCCGATTGTGTATAGCCGTTTTTATCAAGCCACTCCATATATTTTATTGTATCGGCCGGATATTGTGCCAGAAGGTACATTGCTTCAACTTCAGAATATCCTTTTCTGGCAAAAAGTATATCGTAGGCTTTCAATAATAATTCTGCTTGATCGCCTTTGTGTGTTTGGTAAATATCTTTAATTATATGACACGCAGCATCGGCATTTCCGGCTTTGAATGCCGACATCAGATATTTTTCTGCAGCACTGCGGTTAATGGCAGTTCCGTCGCCTTCCATAAGCATTATGGCGGCTTTATATTGCATATCGCTGTTACCGGCATCTGCCTGACTTTTTACATCTTCAAAAGAAGTACAGCCGCTCAAAGTCAATAATACAACGGCTGTATAAACTCCAAAAAACTTTTTCATAGAGTAATTATCCTGTTATTTAAAACTTTCAACAAAACGGAAATCCTTTTGCATCTTTAGTTGTAGTACATACTTCAACAATATTCCAAATTGTAAGAACGAGTAAAGGAAAAATTAACCAACCGATCAATAATGTTATCAACAGTTGAGAAAATCCTCTACCGGAATATCCTGCATAAAAGTTATGTATTCCCAACCAGCCAAGAAAAATACCCAATAAAATATACACCGTTCTTTCTTTAGGTTGCGTTGCGGTCAGTGCAATATTATTCACAGTCGGTTGTGGTTCGCTATTAGCGATAATGTTGACTTTCACATCTGATGCTTTGCCGGGTTTTAAATCTGAAGCAAGGCGTAAAGCCGGATCTATTATTTCACCACAATAGCGGCATTTTTTTGCCAATGCATTAATTTTTTCGGCGCAAAATGGACATCGGGTAAAAGTTATATTTTCATCGTTTTCATTAGACATAAATGCTTATTCCTGTTGTTAATAATGAAAATAGCACACTCAATAAAATATATTCAGTGTGCTGTCAAACATACCGCAAGTTATTAAATAACTGCAGTTATTTTCTGGACATTTACTTCTCTTGCATCATTACAAACTTTAAACAGTCGAACTATGGGATATATGCCTAAAGTTATCCAGTTAAGCAACAAAATCTGGAGAATTCCAGCTCCGATTTTTCCAAGGTAAAACTGATCAAATCCAGGCAGAAAAAATGCCAGAATAAAAGCGACAGTTGCGGATTTGAACTTTTGAGTTGTAGCGGCTCGATAGCTTGTTTCGTCCATACGTTCCAGAGATGTAACAACCAAGCCCGCTTGGGCAACCGGGAAAAGTTTTGCATTTGCGTTGACCCACTGTTTTACTTCGATAGATTCCATTTTCTATCCCATCCTTTTCTTTTTTTGTTCATCATTAAAAAGCAAAAAAACTCAAAGGACAAATAGGTCTGCAGTGAATAGCGTGGAATAGAGGAGAAAATCGGAAAATAAAAAAGCCGAATACTCCAGAATTGCACTACATCCGGGGCCCGACCAAGAGCCCGCCAACACCAATGCAAATAGGAGCATCCGGCAAGATCGTGCAAAAAAAAAAGACACAATCTCACTGGACACAGTTCACCTGTTGGTGTTGGCAAAAGACATTTTTTACTTGGTCGGTTTCGGATGTATTTGCCGTAAAATGCGAACAGTTTTAAATTAGCCACAGTCCTCGCAGACTGCACTTTTAATATACTTTACGTTGTTATAAAATGCAAATTTAAAATAATGCTATTGAGAATATAACTGCAATATTAAGGCACTGTTCCCAATATAGGTTGATATGCTATCAGGCTTACTATGCGGCAGACTGAAAACTCCACTGCAGTCGATAAAAAACGGCTGCCGCAACCTGAAGTGCACCCAAAAAGTTGGAGATAACTTTGGGGATGCACTTCAGAGAATAAACAGTTTTTCTTAAACTTGAAAGGCATTTATCTTTTTGCAAGGCAAAAAGATAAATGCCAAGAAAAGGTTTGGGAAAAAGGGGTGGAGTTTGAGGAGGGGAAAAAGGACCTTTCCTCCAAAAGGTCTTTTTCCCCTCCTCAAGTCTTCTACTCCTTATTCTTCCCAGGATTTGTTGCCGAAGAATCCTTCGTTGTAGAAGGCTGGTTTGCAGTTGCCTTCTTCGGTGAGGCAGCGTACTGCTTCTTCGATTCGCTGCATGTGGTCGGGCAGATAGTTGGGATAGTAGGGGTAACTGTATTGCTCGTGGGAGCCTGCGTGGTAGATCTCCAAACCTACTTTGCTGCCGCGGTCGAGGATGTGGCGTAATCTTATCGGGATTTGGTCTAATGGTACAAGATTACAGCAGCAGCCGCCCATGGTGCTGCAATAGCCGTATTGACCGATTCCCATGGTGGCGTTATACATTACACCATGATTTTTGATATAGTTGGCTTCGTCGGCAAATCCGTAATGCCGCATAAGAGCTTCGTTATCGTATTGATCTCGCTGGTTACCTTGCAGTTGAGCATTGTTCATGTTGCCGCCGCTCTGGCGCTCTGTGAGGCTTGGTCCGCCCATGACTCTTGCCCGCATGGGGCCGCAATAGACTTTGCCGCCGCGGCGGATGAATTCTTGAGCGGCGACCGGGTGGATGTTTGCCCAGTGGATCATTACCGGCGGTATGTAGCACTCTTTGCCGGCAAAGCGGATGATTTCGTTCTGCACTAAATCCCAGTCGCGGCCGAACTCTTCGGCGGTGGTTTCGAGATAAGGCCGGTCAGGAAATTCGCTGTAGCTGTGGAACGAAAATTTCAGCCAGTCGGAGTTGTCGATAAACTCGCTTTTCCAGATATCGGGCATATCCTTCAAGTCAAAATCGTGGTGATCGTTGTGATAAAAACAATTCAGCGTAACTTTGAAGTCATACTTTTTGCGGATATTTTTCAATGCTTTCAAATAAAAGTGGTCAAAGGCACTCTTGGGGCGTTCTTTTGCCAGATCGGTGAAGAGAAAACTGTGGTCATCAATATAAAAATCATACCGCTTGAATGATTTTTTATCCCACACTAAAGTCAATTCCTGGGCGTAAGTGCCGTAAGGCGTGGTGGTTTGAGCTTTTACGATGTTGATTTTTTCCGTCAAATCAATATCAGTTGTAAAGTGTTGACCATCCATTTCGGCTTTTATTCCGTTTACATACACCGGATAGCCGGAACTTGATATACCTTCAATAGTTACACGCAAAGCATTTTCGCTTTCCACACCGTGATTGTGATTCAATACGGCGCCCTGCCGGAAGTTGCTGATTTCAATCATAATAAAAGTAACCTGATAAGATAATTTTCTAAACTTTAAGGGCATTTATCTTTTTGCAAGTCAAAAAGATAAATGCCAATAAAAGGTTTGAAAAAAGGAGAGGCTCTCCTTATTTTTCCCACGCCATGTTGCCGAGCAGACCTTCGTTGAAGAATACGGGCTTGCAGCCCCCTTCGGCGATCAGGCAGCGCGCAGCTTCTTCGATTCTCTGCATGTGGTCGGGCAGATAGTTGG
>JAZRSP010000440.1:0-2176 GCA_045651565.1 Victivallaceae bacterium
AAAGGCTTTCTCATCGTTGCTTTTAAGTAAATCATGTAGTTTGATATCGTCCTGAATATCGTAATTCGGAGTTTTGCGATCCATAGTAAAAAATCCTTTGAGTTGTTGTTAAAATTTTAAAGTTTGATCCGTATAGTCGGAAAGTGTATCAGAGCTTTTTTTAAGCTTCAACTGTTTGACAACATCATCCAGCCAATACCTAATCTGTGAAATCTCGACGATCAGATCATCACATTCATCAATTTTTTTCAACAAGTCATCTAAAATTTCCTGTTTTTTAGGCATAAGTAAAACCTCTTTAAAGGTAAAAAATTTTATTGATTTAGCCATTCACTTCCTAAATAGTTTTCTCCTCTTTTTTGTCCGCAAAAAATTGAATGGAAAACTTTTTGCAAGATGTTTTATCAATCTCATATGTTTTTCAGAGAATACAACTTTTCTCCAATTGATATATCTGATGAGTTGTAATCTCAAATAACGAATAGCCCTCTCGGTTTATGTTTTATTTGGTGTTTGGTTTAAAAATATCACAGCAAATACAGAAAGTCAAGAAAAAATATTCCTATTATTGATAAATTTCTTGAAAAAATATCAAAATGGCGATTTTTCTTTTGAATTTTTTCTGTTTTTGGTGCGATATTTGGGAAAAAGTGTTGTTATCTGTTTATGTGAATAAATGTCGTCGGTTAAATGTTTTTGGGGTGAACCTTCTTTGTTTTCTGTTTTTTGATGTGTTTTTTCAGGAAGGTATTATTATCTGTTTATGCAAAAAATATCGCGTATTAAATACTTTTAGGGAATAAATATTTTGATTTTTTCTGTTTATGGTGTATATTTATATGGGAGTTATTAGTTGCGAGGAGATTATTTTCCGGGTAGGCAAATGTCTATTCATCAAGCCGAGGTCTGTTAAATGCATATAAGGTGATTTGTAAACAAGGAAGAAAATATGAACAAGCCAATAAAAAAGAACAAAAAGCCTGTTGAACAGAAGGATATTGAATGGGGACGGCTGTCTCAACGTATTTGCCGTATCATTGAAAAAGTAATGGAAGAGCAGGGATTGAACAAATCCAAGCTTGCCGAAAGTATCAAATATCCGCAATCAGCACTGAGCGACGTATTTACTCCTGATAAAACCTCTAAAAAACGTCGTTGGTCTATTCCTTTGCTGATGGCTGTTTGCGAGGAACTTTCCCTGTATTTCCCTGATGTTATCAAAGCGGCGTGGGATGGCAGTACTCTGGCTTGGTTGAAATTTTCACTTGCCAACAAAGAACCTAACAGTACGGAACGATTGGATGCAATCGTAAAAGCTATTGCCCCGGGAGATGCTTCGGGTGAACTTCTTAACATGTACTATAATGTTGATATGCTGAAAGTGGCAGCACCCGATTATGTACAAAAATATCTTGATGGTGAGCTCAGCGATTCTCAGGTTTACGGTGATTTGAGTGAAATTATTGAAAACTCCGACAATAACTTCTGGATCTGCGTGAAAGAGCAATTGAATATCTCGTGACCGGATTTCATAGAATTGACAATCGTCGGGAACAGAACTTGATGAGTTGTTTATTGCACAAATCATGAAAAACATCCCGGAAGACTGGAACGAACAGCGGAGGCTTTTCGGTTTCCCGGAACGGTGATAGCGGGAACCGCTTGGCGGCAGGAGAAATCTTGCCGTCTTTTTGCGTTTTAAGGGCGTGTCGCGGCGATTGCGGCAAGGTTCGGGGTAAGTGGCAAAAAGCAGCGAAAAAGCCCTTGTGAAGCCCTTTTGTGAAAAAAACTTCACAGAATTTTTGGCTAGAGTTGAAAAAATGGTCAGCGTTTTTTTATCTTCCCCCATTACCTCGGTAAGAATTGATGATTTTTTAGGGTAAAATGTCGGTAAAAATCCAAATAGACAGTTGGGTGAAGCAAGCATATCGCCATAAATATTTGATATATAAATCCATTCTTGCAGCGGCTTTTGTTCGTCACTGAACCAGCCCAATGCTTGCATCGGGCTGAACCTGTGCCGAACAATTTCCATCTGCAATCTTTGAATTTCTATTTACCAACTCTTTATGGCGATATGCTTGAAACTTGCCAGCGTTTTCACTTCTTCCCCCCATAAGGTAAGTTTGCAAGGTAATAATTTTGAGGGTAAATTTTCCAGACAAAAATGGGGGAT
>JAZRSP010000441.1:0-8274 GCA_045651565.1 Victivallaceae bacterium
CAAGCAAAACTATAAATTCCAATATTGGTCAAGGGCTTTTGCCCTTGCGCGGATGGAGGGTATAGGGGGAAGGCGGCGTAATCCTGCCCCCCCCCTAAAAAAACATTATTTTACTTTTTTGACATGGTACATTGCGAATGCGGCATGTTGGAAAAGTTTTCTATCACTGCTGATACCTGCATTTTTCAAGGTTGAGCCATGCATGGTAAATTCGCCATTAACCTCATAGAGTGCATTGTCTATTAAGCCAGGGATACGAGTAAAACTAACTTGTTGTTTAGAGCAGGGGACATTGACTTTTTGAACAGTAATTGCCAAAGCTTCTGAACCGTCTGGTGCTACATACGCCCATGAAGAAATATTGTCATTGCCGAAGTTTTCAGTGGTGCGATAGAATTTACCTTCACGCACGAGATCGGCAAATTTGTGATACATTGCGACTTGCTCTTTTATGATGGCTTTTTCTTCATCGTTGCAGCGAGTTGTAATATCAAGTTCGTAACCGAATGTGCCGCCGAGGGCTACTACTCCGCGGAAGTCAAACGGAACAGTTCTTCTGGTTTGGTGATTCGGACAAACTGACACATGCGCTCCCATGGTTGAGGCTGGATAGAAAAGCGATGTGCCGTTTTGGATAGCGATTCGCTCAACTGCATCGCTGTCGTCACTGCACCAAATCTGCGGCACATAATAGAGCATGCCTGCATCAAATCTGCCGCCGCCGCCTGAACAACCCTCAATAAGCAGGTTCGGGAATTTTTTCAAAAGTCTTTCATGGAGGTCATAAACACCTAAAATGTATCGGTGAAAAACTTCGCCTTGTTTGCTTGCGGGGAGTGCAGATGAGAAAACTTCGGTCATATTTCTATTCATATCCCATTTGATGTAGTCAATATTATTGTCTTTAATCATTTTTGAGACAACTTTAAAAAGATAATCAACAACCTCTTTTCTGCTCATATCTAAAACTAATTGGTGTCGACCCAAAGATCTTGGCATGTCTGGAACACAAAGCACCCAATCTGGATGTTTTTTGTAGAGTTCACTTTCAACAGAAATCATTTCCGGTTCAAACCAAAGACCGAATTTCATGCCGTAAGACTTGATTTTCTCGACCATATTGCGGAAATTTTTGATTTTATTAGTGTCGACAAACCAATCTCCGAGGGAGGTTTTGTCGTTGTTTCTGTGACCGAACCAGCCGTCATCGAGAACGAGCATTTCGATTCCCAAGTCGGCTGCATCTTTGGCAAGCGAGCAGATTCTCTCATCATTGAAGTTGAAATAGGTTGCCTCCCAGTTATTGATAAGAAGCGGACGCTTTTTGTGTTTCCATGGACTGCGAATGATGTGTTCGACGAGGAAGTAGTGGCTTTTCTGGGAAAAGTCAGAGAATCCCTTGTCGGAATAAATCAGCAGTGCTTCGGGTGATTGGAATTCTTCACCGCTTGCAAGTTCCCAAGTGAAAATTTCGGGATTAATACCGATGAGCGAGTGGGTTTCACCAAGTTCGGTAACTTCAATTTCCACAGAATAGCTGCCGCTGTAAACCAACATCGCACCATAGACATCACCGCTTGATTCAGTAGCAGCCGGAGAGGCAAGTACAAAAGATGGATTGTGCTGGTGTCCTGAAGCTCCGCGAACATTTTTGAAGCCTTGAGTCCCTGGTATAAGGCGAGTTCTTTTGACATGCCGCTCATTCGCCCATATTCCATGGTGATAGACCAAGTCCATATTGGAATGGAAAAAGTCGAGCTGCAGACTCATCAAACTCTCAATTCTCACGGTTTGAGAAGTGGTATTTATAACTTTGACTGATCGTGCAATTACATCACTGTCGGCAAAAACTGTATAATAAAGGATAATTGTTGCTCCTGAAAACTGATCTTCCAAGGTAATTGCCAATGTTTTAGCCTGTGATTTATCCGCAAAAGATGCAGGCATCCCATCAATACCTTTTTTGCCGTCAAAAATTTTATAAGATTTGTAATGAATAGAAGTTACAGATGAACCGTTTTCTTTTTGGATACGGCAGGCACTTATGCGGAAGTCGCCATTACCGAAAGAAGAGTATTCACCGGGATTGAAATTATAGGAGTCATTGCTGCTAAAATTTTCCGGATAGGCAGAGAAAGACAATTCTGTATGCATCTTATAGTTTCTTAAATCATCTTGACTGTCAATTTTTTTTCCGTAATAGAGGTGGCGCAATCTGCCGGTGTGATCAATCAGAAAAGCATAGGTATTATTTAATGTTTCCAAGAAAAAACTTTTAGTTTTTTTGTTAAAAATAATATTCATAAAAATCTCCTGTTATAATTTTTGGTATAAAAAATCAAAGAGAGAACGCAAATTTTTCTGCTATTCTCTCTGGTCTTATTATTTAATCAAGTAGTAAGTTATGACTTGCAAAGCACGGCTCACTGGTGAGATTTATCCCGATTTTGCGTAACCCTGCCTCATCACCGTTTGGCGGCATGTGGCCGATGTGCATTTCGCAATTTGCGAGCATAGAAAGTTTCTGCATTGCAAGTTTAACTGCCGGATTGGTCGGCATACTGACTGAGAGGGCGGTCAAGGTTTCACCCAAATCAAGAGAAATTTCTCTATTGTGGAAGATGTTTTGTTTGAGTTCCGCCATGGAAGCAATAACTTCCGGGGACAACAGCAGTAAGTCATCCGGCAGATTTGCCAATACTTTAATCGCATTCAAAATACAGCAGCTTGCGGCATGAAGCAAAGGAGAATTTTTTCCGGTAACAATTCTGCCGTCAGGCAATTTAAGAGCCGCCGCACAAAATATATTATCACGACCCTTGCCTTTTTGTTTTTCGGCTTCTTTGGCAGCTTTTCTTGCCGGAGCAACTACATCACGATCGAGTTCGCTGATATTCAAATTGTCCATGAGGATTTTGATACGATCGACGGCTTCCTTGCTTCCGGTGCCGTTGGCATGGTCACACATCGCACGGAAGTAGCGGCGGATAAGTTCCTGATTTGCCGCTTCACGGCAGACTTGGTCGTCGGTAATGGCAAAGCCGATTCGATTAACTCCCATGTCGGTCGGAGATTTATAGAGTTTTTCCGGAGGCATGATTCGACTGCAAATTCGCTGAACTACCGGGAAAATTTCGATGTCACGGTTATAGTTAACAACAGTTTTTCCGTAGGCTTGGAGATAGAATGGGTCAACCATATTTACATCGCCCAAGTCGGCGGTTGCCGCTTCGTAAGCAATATTTACCGGGTGGTTCAAAGGCAAATTCCAAACCGGGAAAGTTTCAAATTTAGCATAACCTGCTTTGATACCATTCTGGTAATCGTGATAGACTTGAGAGAGGCAGGTTGCCATTTTGCCGGAGTTTGCTCCGGGACCGGTAACAATTACAATCGGTTTGGTGGTTTCGATGTAACTGTTTGCGCCGTAACCGTCTTTGCTTACGATGGTTGCAAGTTCGGTGGGATAACCCTGAATCGGCTTATGAGTATAAACTTTTATCCCGCGACGGCCAAGACGGTTGATGAAAGTTTTGACAGAAGGCTGCTGCTGATAACGGGTTACGACGACGGCTTTCACATCCAATCCCCAGGAGCGGAGGTCATCGATAGTCCTCATGGTATCGGCATCATAGGTCAAACCGAAGTCGGCACGCATTTTTTTCTGTTCAATATCTCCGGCATAGATACAAATTACGATATCGATTTGCTCTTTCATTTTGTGGAGAAGTTTAATTTTGATATTTGGGTCGAATCCGGGAAGGACTCTCGCTGCATGGTAGTCAAAGAGGAGTTTGCCTCCGAACTCCAAGTATAACTTGTCCCCGAAGTCTTTCGCTCTCTCCAAAATTGCATTTGCCTGCTCGGTCAAATATTTTTCGCTGTCAAAACCTTGTTTCATTTTCCAATCACTTATAAAAAATTCTGTTAAATTAAATCACTTTACAATAATCATTTTTTTTGTTTTTTCAAGTTAAAAATCATAAATTTTCATTATTTTGCGGTGCGTTGTTTCAAATCTTCATAACGGAATTCAATATCTTCTTCGCAGTTTGCCGCTTTTTCATAGAAATCCAATGCTTCTGCCTCCAAACCGTTTGCTCGATAGATGTCGCCTGCATGGAGATAGATAAGACCCGGGCCTGCTAACTCAAACATGTAGTTTTTGTTGGCTAAAAGCAAATCAATATATTTTTTTGCTTCAATATAGTTGCCGTTATTGTAATACCCCCAAGCCAAACTGTCGATGAATGCAAGTTCATAGCCGCCGGAATGAATTGCTTTTTTTATCAACTCAATTGCTTCATCCAAATTGAGTTTAGCGCACGCCATGATATAACCGATTGTATTCATTTTATTGCTGTCACGATAAAAAGCAGGAGTTTTTTTGACTTCGGAAATCAAATTTATCATCAATTCACGGTTTTGACACAAACAGAGATAGGACAAAGCTTGATCGACAAAAGTCTGTACTTCCTCATCGCCCCAATTTTCGGTAAAAAGTTTTTTTTCTTTGATCGCGGCGGCGACTTGCTGCTGCAATTCATGGGTGTATTTTCGCAGATAACACTCATGATACATTTTGAGTGAAAGCACATTCAAAGGAGTGTCCATGTAGGAATTGACAAAGTTTTTTGCATCATCAAACTTGTCATTTTCCAGTAAAACCATGCAGTAGATTGCTGCAGTATTGATAGCTGGAGATTTTTCGTACAACTCTTTTGCAATTGCGAGTGACTCCTCTTGCTTTCCGATTTTGGCTGCGACACTAATTAGCATTGCCTCGACACCTTCGAATTTGTTTTTTCTCAAAACTTGCAAAAGTTCATAAGACTTATGGTATTTACCCATTAAATTTAAAACTTGAGTCCGCAAGAAAAGTTTATCATTCTCGTCGATACCTTCGATATTTTTGTAATCATCTGCGACATACAAAGCCCATTCAAATTCTGAAATAAAAGTAAGATGATGAACCAAGTTGCGCCCTTCCTCATTCATGAGGTAATTTTTGCGGTTATTGATTACTTTGTCCAGATAAAATTCACGCTGTTTAGCAAAAGCCTTTTTCAAGTTTCTATTCCAGAAAAATTTGGGGGCAGGGGCATTTTTTGCCATTGTGTCATAAGCAATAAGAGCTTTTAAGTCAAAATTGCGTTGTTCCTCTGCGCTCAATTGATCGTAGTTTTTTTCAAAAATTTTGATAATAAGTTCGGCAAATTCGCAATCGTCGAAGGAACTTTTGGCGAGCATATAAATAAGTTTTTCGGCATACTCACGAATAAAATCTTTGTCGATTTTGTCATTTTCGTATTGGTAACGGATAAACTCTTTATTCAATTTTTCCAAATTGTCATAATCGGGGATATTGACCATGATTGCGCTTGCGTCGGCGATATTGAAAAGGTTTGAATTATCCAAGTTTTTTTCAGCAATTTTATAAAAATTATCGGCAATCTCTTTTTGGAATTCAGGTTTATTGAAAAAAGACATCATAACATTGAGAGCGGTATTATTGTTGTTATCAATAGTCAAAATTTCGGCAGCGATAGCAATTTGTTCTTTTGGAGTTTGGGTGTATGACAAATTGTATTCCAATTTGGCGACAGTTCTGGCGTTTTGCTGTTTGAGCGCGGCATCATATTGGCAGCCGCAGAGAGCGGCAATAGATAATCCTGCAATGAAAAGTAATTGGTTTGTTTTTTTCATATTCAATCCTTTTTTTGTTTAGAATGGAGAAATCTCTCCGATTAATTTTTTTGTCTGAAGCGGAATTTCCGAGATTCTGAATGAACTCATTGATTCAATGTAGTTCACGCTTGAACCGTGAAGATAAACTCCGCAGTTTACACTGTCAAAAAAGTTGTCGTTTTTGGCTGTCAAAGCCGCAATAATTCCTGCTAAAACATCCCCGCTTCCGCCTTTGCCGAGTGCATAAGACCCGACACTTGAAATGGTAGTACTTTCATTTTTTTTCGGTGAAGTTATAATGGTATCTGCACCCTTTAAAACAACATAGGCATTTAATTTGCAACTTAAATTCTCTGCCAATTCAATGCGGTTGCAAGTTTTTGTGTCAAAGGTATTTGCCAATCTTTTTGCTTCGCCTTCGTGTGGAGTTACAACAATATTTTTCGCCTTGCTGTTCTGTAATATTTCCGGATATTGGGCAATTAAGTTAATCGCATCGGCATCAAGCACGAAATTTTTTTCAAGCGAAAGCAATTCGCTCAAAATCTCTTTTAAGTCATTATTGGTCTGTAATCCGGGACCAAGCAGAATGGTATCGACTTTTTTCGCTGCTTCCATAAGTTTCGGCAAGTCGGCAAGCGTAAAGGTTTCACGATCATCGCCATTATCGCAATCAAGAATAATCGCTTCATTGGGAATTGTTCCGTAAGGGCGTTTTTTGATGGCAAAGTATATCATGCCGCAGTTAATTGCCAAAGCCCCGTCCAAAGCGGAGAGAGCCGCCCCAGGATAACTTTTTGAACCTGCTACAATCAGGAGTTGCCCCATGTTTTTTTTGTAGTCATTGAATTTTTTGCGTTTGAAGAGCTTTCGGCAATCATCAAGCATAAAGGTTTGGAGATTTTTTTGTGGAATTGAGTTGTAATTCAAATTGATGTCCAAAAATTCGATGATTCCTGAAAATTCAACTCCTTGATTGATGTAAAGTCCGACTTTCGGTATTCCGATAGTGAGCGTAATATCCGCGCGGACAATTACATCGCCGTCACCGTCATTTGCATTAAGCCCGGACGGAATGTCAATAGAAATAGTAAAAAATTCTTTTTGGTTGATAAAATTAATAATAGTTCGCAAATTTTCTTTGCAGGTTCCCTTGAAACCGATACCGAGAAGCCCGTCGATAATTACGGCATTTTGCGGAAAATTTTTAATGTCATCAGCATTACTTATGGTGAAAAATTTTACTTGCGATGGGAGTTGTTTATAGAATTGACCGATTTCATCACTCAAATTCGGCGGCGCAGTAAGTGAATATATAATAATTTCTTGCTCTGGAAATTTTTGGCTGAAAAACATCGCCGAAGCAATTGCATCACCGCCATTATTACCCCTGCCGGCAAAAAACACCAGCGGTAAATTCTTTAAAGACGGTCGGCATGCAAGATGTTTTTCAATAAAAAATGCAACTTGTTTGGAGGCTGAAGTCATCAATGAGTCGTCATTGAGAGAGAGACTCATTCGAGCCTCGTTTTCCAATTGATAAACTTCATCTGCATAGGCAAGTTGCATTTTTGCTTAACTCCGAGTAATCGAATTATAAAACTCTTTCAATTTCGATTTCGGGGTCGATTTCTTCACGCAAAATGTGTTCCAAACCGTTTTTGATAGTCATGGTTGCGTGAGGACAAGTTCCGCAAGCACCGCGAAGTGAGAGGTAAACTTTTTTGTCTTCGAAGCGGATAATTTCCAAATCTCCGCCGTCAGCTTGCAAGTGTACTCTCAATTCATTCAATCTTGCTGCGATTTTTTCTTGTAATTCGTTCATTTTTTGATTCCTTTCAGTTATATTGTTAAACTTAAATGTTGTATTATTTATCTTCGCCCCGATAGTGGATATTGAGGGGTTTAAGTTCTTTCAATAAATCATAAAGCGAGAGGTCTTGTGCTTTTAGTAGTTCGGTAAAAGCATTGACATCTTTCGGGAAACATTTTCCGCCGTAACCGAGTTTACCGTCTGGGCCGGGGACTTGGCTGTGGGGGAGATTGATGTATCCCCTTAAAAGCAACCCCTGCTGAACTTTTCGGTAATTTGGTTCAGTTTTGTTGCAGAGTTCATAAATTCCATTGAAATAAGTAACCTTCAATGCTCCGAAAACATTGTGTGCGTACTTGGTAATTTCCGCTTCAAGTGAATTCATTTCAATAAACTTTTTCCCCCTGAAAATCTTTTGCAGCAAGTCGAGTTCCGCAGTGAAAACCATTGGTTGTGAGCAGAAATCAATATAGGCAGTTCTTTCGGTCAAAAATTCCGGCATGAAGTACACCCTGTGATTGGTCGCCTTGCTCAATTTTTCACTGGTTCCGGGCAGGATGGTGGTGCGGATAAAAATCGGTTTGTCGGGTAAAGTTTTGATGATTTCCTCCATTAAACTTAAATCTTGAGAGCCGTCATCTTCGGTCGGCACATGCAAACTTACAAAAAACACATCTGCCGATGATAAATCATCATTAAACCCTTTGGGCGGGTCGGAGATAACAATTTTGACATCTGGATTGTGTTCGTCGAGCCACTTTTTTAATGCACCG
>JAZRSP010000442.1:0-5297 GCA_045651565.1 Victivallaceae bacterium
CTCCCGGTCTTTTAACTAAAAAATGAAAGGAAAAATATGGGGCTTGATATTTATATTTCACGACGGGTTTTCATCGGAGCAATGTACCGCTCAAGAGTCATTACCGGCAAAATAGAATTGTTTTCCAACGGCAAATTGATCCCGATAAAACAGGAATCAGTTTCCTCAGTGACCGAGGAACTTTATCACGGTTCAAAAACGTGGTGGCTTTGGAAATGGTTGGAAAAAGAGGTTCCGGAACTGCTTGAATCCAATGGTGCTGAACACGTGATTTCCGTTGATATGCTTCAGAAACTTTGCTGTGTTTGCGGGGATATTTCAGCGGTCAAAGGAAGTGATGCATTTTTCGTTCTTTGCAAAAACAAACTGCATTACCCGATTAGAAAAGATATTGATCCGGGTGTTTTACAGAGCTTTATTCTGGAAATTGAACAGCTTGCAGAAACACTGAAAAATGTTGAGTACCAGAGCGATGTTGACTTTTGTATCGCTGTATCGTGGTAAGCAGGTGCAAATGCGTTGTCCTATTTGTAATCAGCCGGGAACTCTGGTTAATAAAGTTCGGAAAATCACAACTGCCGCAGGTGTCGGAGCCGGTGGGTATCTTGCGGTATCCGGCTCATCGACCGGTGCGGCTATTGGTACAGCTATCTGCCCGGGGCTTGGAACATTGCTCGGCGGTGTTCTCGGTTGCCTTATCGGAGCCGCCGCAGGAGGAGTTGCCGGAAACTCGGTCGGCAAGATGGTGGACGAAAACCTTGTTCGGGTCTATCAGTGCCCAAATGGTCATGAATGGAGGGCTGCGTAATGGAGAAGCGTTGCCCTTACTGCGGATCTGATGACGTGCTTGAGTTTGCGGATGGTTTTATATGCCGGGACTGTGGATGTGAGTTTTAGCATCCCAAACTCATCCCTCTTTTTACGGAGGGATGTTTTTTTATTCCAAGCTGCGTCATCTGTGCTGTTCCGAATGTTTTTTTATGCCAGTTTACATTGACTGCCGGACCATCTATTTGTTGTGCACCGATAGAGATGAGGTAACGAGCCAACCAGTCAGAAACATCGTCCTTGTTCTGCTGATTGACGGGAATTGTATCTGCGACCATATACGGTTGATCAGAGTGCCGCTGCCAGAGCCTTGGAATGATTTTGTTTGTTTCCTGCTCAAAGTGTCCATGCCACTGTCCCCGTCCGAAATAGATAAGCAGGAGTTGATTTGTTCCTCTGATTTTCGTCCACATATACCACCCGATAGTCCTGTGGCGTAATAACGTTCTTTGTACCGATTCAAGAAAAGTGCCGAATCCATCAATTTGCGGAAACTGGTAGATTCTGATACTGAACCACCCGAATTTCTCTTCAAATCGCTTTATGATCTCAAATGATTTTTCTATAATAGGCGGATATTGATTTTGCATGAAACTTCCTGCATTTTGTAAATTTTGAGCGTAAAATTGCTGTCGGAGATATTGTCATAGGATAGTGCAGGCGGTGGTATCGGGATAATTATTTCATCCGCTTCCGTATTGCCGCATAGTTTACGCATCCGCCCAAAGCCTGATCATTTAATTGCTTTAAACGAGAAGAAAACAATTCTCTCATTCGCTTCTCCGGATTCTTTTGTGATGCTTTCGCCAAATAGCTCGCCTGTCGGAAACTGGCATTTTCATTGCTCTCACGGGTATAATAATCGTCACGGTCAATCAGGTATCCATTAGGGTGTTTTCTGCCGTATTCGTCTTTGGTACAATCATTGATCATCCCGGTATATTTACGCAGAGGATAACCAAATTTCTTGTTAAAAATACGGTTAGCCAATTCGATGTGATAAAAGCTCTTTCTGGTCATGTCGCCATTTAAAAGCAAAAGGATGTGGTAATGAACTCCTTTGTTTTCGCTTTCCTCTCTGACCGCGAAATACATCGGATCGTAGCCACAGCGACGTTCCACTTGCATAAAGTACGCCATGAAACTTCTAAAAGCACTGTTGTCAGAGGTGTCAATTCCGACAGGCAAACGCATATCAAAACGCATCGCATAAACCCGTCTATGGCGGGAAAACATCTGGTCGTATACCTGACAAATCTTAAAAAGGATATTTTCGTCCAATCCGACTTTCTGTGTTGTAAAGCGTAATATTGGTTTACCTAAATAGAATCTCTCAAATGTAAGTTCTCTTTCTCTTTTCATAAGTAAAAATCTTTCTTCTTGCTTGATATTGTTATTATTGGAGTAATACATATATCCGGAATATTCAAGGGTGGATTTTCACAGGATAAACGCCAACTGGACGGGCTTCTTTATTGCTCGTGACATAAATATCTGTGCATGCATTAAGTTTTTACCAATGAAAGAAAAGCTGACCGATAAACCGGATAAATTCCGGATATCTGCCAGCTTGGATCAGTTTGAATATTTCTACAATCTTTTGATTTTCTTTTTTTCTTCCGGCAGATCCTGAACGATTTTTTCAATACTGGACAGGGAACAGCCCAACTTTTTGGCAATTTCGCGGTTTGACATGGAATCCCGTAACTCCAAGACTTTTTCTCTTCGTTCCTCTCTAGACATTTTACGGAAATTTTGATTGTCTTTCCCTGTCTCTGTATCCGTAGTGGTTATCCAGCGGGGAGATTTGCCGATATTAAAGCTTATTGCTGTAACTTTCCGTTTCAGTTTTCCACCGCGATTTTTGACTATGGCAACTCCGAAATTGATGGTTTGATTATCATCGGGCTGTTCAACAACATCAAGGTGTAATCTGGCGGGAGCATCAGCTGCAATCAGGCGGGTTCCAAGCATCCGGCTTCCTGCAAATTCGTGATGAAGCAAAATAACGGTTATACCACGATCATTCAACTGTTCTATCCACTGACGGATTTTCGGCCAATATTCTTCTTCGTCACCGTGTGCGTTGGTCAATTTCAGGAGATGATCTAAAACAAGAACCTCTACACATCTGCTTTCGGAACTTTCCCGCAAGATACATTTTTCAACATACTCACAACCATCATCCAAAAGATTAAGATTTTTAACCGGCTCTATAATCAGATTTTCGGTACAGCCTTTATAGAGTCGATTCAATACAGTCATTCTCTCCCGGATAATGTCGTCCGTCATTTCACTGTCAGCTACGTACATAACGGTTGCTTTGCGCTGGCGAATTTCCCAATTCAAAAAAAGTTTTCCGCCTGTGGAAAGAGCTGCACTCAATGCCATAGCCATATAACTTTTGCCAGTACCTTCTTCTCCGGAAAGCAACATCCAGGAATTTCTCCGCAAAAATGGTTCTATCACATAGGGATTCGTTCTGGCAGGAGAGTTTTTCCGGCAAAAGAGATCAAAAGTCGAGGCAAGCTCCTCAGGGATTGGACAATTGTAAAGTTTGGCTTCTGCAAAAAGCTCCGCAGAAGACCAATATTTGATATCATTATCTTTTACCTCAATTCCTCGCTTATCGCTCATTACGACGTATTTTATCCTTGAAACAATATCCTCATCGGTATCACGGACAATACATGCCGTGATATTCAACAGTTCGGCTAAAAATTTTTCAGGCCGCCTTTCGCCGAACTTGAAAATATAGATATCCCGTCCCGCAAGCAAACTCCAGTCAGAATATTCAGGAATGCTGTATCCACCTACAGCAGCTGTTGCAACAGCATCTCCAGAGGCAGGTAAGGATTCATAAGACGTGTTAACAAGTGCTTCTGAAAAAATTGTTGTACAGTCCTTTTTTGTCAGAGACCATCGTTGTGGCGATTCAGCAGCATGTATCCGGATGCCTGTATAATTTTTTTCAATATAAAATAACAGTGAGCTATTATTTTGTGTCGAAGGCAAACTTGAAACTCGTTGCAACTCTGTCCACAGGTACTGAACATTTCCCTGTTTTATGTCTGTTTCAAGCTGATTGGCAGCTTTAAAGCTTTCGACGAGGAAAACCGGTCTTAAAGTGCGATCTTCATAGTCCTGCAAAAGATCGTGATTAAAGAGCTGATACCGATTTGCTGAAGAAATAGCATTTCCGATCTCCCAACCGCTGGAAAAATGAAAAAAATCACTTCGTATTATTCCTTGAGAAACAGATGGCATGCTCTGTTCTTTGACAATATCATCAAATGAAAAATCAAAGCTGTCAGGAAGTTTGTCCGCGTTCTTTCCGACGAGTTCTTTAAGAGCACCGGCAGGGGATGTCAGATTGTTGTCAAAATAATAGGTGAGAAAAAATGGATATGGAAAGTTTTGATATTTTAAAACCATATCTTCCAGGGCATTGTAGCGTTCTCCTTGAAAAACGCCACGTCTCTTTTCCCGCCAACTAGAATCATTACTTACAAGCGCATTGAGACCGTTCAATTTATTCGGTGTTTCCCTGGTCTTTTCAAAACATTTTGATGTCATTGCATCTGCGGCAAGAATATGCTCCGCTCTTCCTAACAGCAGGTGTAACCTTTGAATCGCTGGATTGACAGCTGGATACTTTTGCATTGTTTCCCAAATATCCAGAGCATACTTTTTTATGCTTATGGGAATCAAGTGCGCCTGGCTTAAATCAATAGGTTTTTTATGGTTCATTGTATTTCTCTGCTCAAAATAGGTGAAATATATCAATTATGGTACCGTAAACAACAGTAAATATAGCATTTTAGGTACATAATTTCAAGCATTATTACCATAATACGTTGGTGTAATAATAAAATATATACCGTATTATTTTTATAAATATGGTGGTATGTGGGGGGCACTGGATATTTTGCGGCTTCTTCTGCCGAGCAAAAGGCAGAGAAGGCAGAAGAAGTGGTTTGAATTTAAGAGGCGGAAAAGGGAGCACAAGGAGTTTGGATGCGATCTGGTCTTGGCGGCCGAACCAGCATCCCCAAAGGAGAGGACGGCAGGCGGGGGAGCATCAGTATTCCGAAGTGCCGCTGTTTATTGCAGGGAGCGGGGCGGTTGGTTCCATGCGGCATCTTATTTTCCGGAAGAGCTGCATGGATATTTGAACCGCACAGCTGTGATTTGCGGATTTTATAATCTTATGGCTCTATTGATCACAACGTTGCGGGGTGGAGCAGTGGTAGCTCGTCAGGTGAATAAAGTTGCTTGATTTTTTTTCAAAGCAGTGTTATTTTAATGTCACGGCGGGATTTTTGCACACATTTTGCACACAGATTGAACACAAAAGGCGGCAGATTTCCCGGTTTTCGATATTAACAGAGGATCATTCAAAACAACAAAGGCAGCGTGGAAAACCAAGGCGTTTCTGCTGCAACTTCCTTAATTTGAGCGTAAAAAAA
>JAZRSP010000443.1:0-4886 GCA_045651565.1 Victivallaceae bacterium
ACAAGCGGTGGGACAACGGCAATCCACCACCGGAATCAGATTTTGACGAATCAATATTCCACCGATAAAAGGTTGAGCCAACAACAAACTGAACCGTTCAGAAATAAGAGATTGTTTCGCTTTTTCCTTGAGTTCTTCTTCTTTTATATTGGGTTGACGCAGTTGCATTATTTCCTCGCCCGGTTGAATGCTTTACCGTGTTTTGCCAGCCATTGTTGAAAACAATTGTGGCTGTATATTTTTTTCGCACCATTGCAATGCTTGCCGCTGTTTATTGCATCCATCATCAGCAAAGCGGCGAAATCACTGCTCAAAGCGAGGGATATGCGGAAAAATCCATCCAACAAAGCCGCACTTTCATCAGCATCTGTTCCGCGCCAGAGATGATAGACCACTCCGGAACACAAAGCATAGCACAAATCAGCTTTTCGTGGAATTTCCCATTCGGGGAAAGGGTGCAGCATCATTTCTTTGACATTGAAATGCTCTATGGTTTTATAAAATGCCATAAATTCAACTCCGGCACGGTCGCCAACCAAACCGTAAACAACACAGCGGAGCAAAGTTTCATCATCAGGCAGAATTTTTATTACGCTGCTGAGGCGTTCCCAACTGCGTGGCGTAGGCCAGCCGCGTTCCAGATTTTCATTTTCCTGATGAAAAAGCATCTGCGGACGAAAACGGATAAATCCACTTACACTTGGATGAATCTCATTTTGCACCGCCCAAGCCAGCCAATTATCAACATCACACTCCAATTCAATGTGCATAAAACGGTTGGCAAGTGCACTGGACATAGTTGTTGCCACTGCTCGGTCGGTAATCCGGTTCCCTGCTGCACAAATATACCAACCATCCGGAACTTTGTATAAATCCCCCAGACGGCGGTCAAGAATGAATTCGTATGCCGCTACTTGCGATGAACGGTCGGCAGCGGTCAATTCGTCAAATAAAATAATGCCTTTGCTTTCCGGGTCGCGGGGCCATTCGGCAGAAACCTGCCACTCTACGCCGTTTGTTCCAGGAACCGGCAATCCCCGGATATCAATAGGTTCTCTCTGGGCAAGGCGAACATCAATAAAGCCAACTTCATACTCTTGGGCAAGTGCGCGAATAATAGATGATTTCCCCACTCCCGGTGCGCCCCAGAGCATCAGAGGCGGCAATTTGTCAGGCGGAGTATTTCCCGACCAGAGAGCATCAAGAAATTGTCGCAAAAGTAATTCCAGATTACTGATTGTCATCGTGTTGTGCAAATATGTTTCCATTGCATACACCCTTTCTTATTTGTTGACATAATGTTTAATCATATCATTGCAGGAAAAACCGGCAAGATTTTTTTCATTTGGGTCAAATCCTTTTTGACATAAAAACTCAAACCGGTTCAATTTGCCATTAAGCAAATCGTTTACCAATGCCGGGAAAAGCGGAGAATTTCCGGCTTTATCGCGGATAGCAAGCTTCGGGGATTGAAAAAATTTGTAAAAAATTCTATCCGGACAATTTAAAGCAATATCAAAAGGCATTTTTCTTTTGCCGGGAGAATGGGTCAATTCTTCCGGAGAAATATCGCATAAATCTTCCAGAAAATCCCAGTTCCCGTCGGAAAACTGTTTTTTTATAAAGAGTTTTGCATTGTCTTTATCCATACTTTTATAAATCATATAAGTTGCAGCATCATCAACTCCGTCGGCAAAAAGTCCTTTGCAACAGCCGTATTTGTCGGAATAAAATTCGTCAAGCAATTGCCGCCACCCTTCGGGAGATGGAACATTTTCCAGTTTAAATTGAGACAGATTTATTTGGTAATCCCTGAAAAAATCCCTGAAATTTATTTTTTCCCAATTACAATAATGTGCCAAATGCGGTAAATATGCCAATATCCCTCTTTGACAGTACACCTTCTCCCAATGGCATTTTGTAGCCAGCTGCGGCTGGGCTTCCAACATCGATATCAGGTATGAACCGGTTAATTTACCCCATGGACAAAAATCGGCAAACTGGGGCTGCTGGGCAAGCAATTCTGCCCATTGGGGACAACTCAATCTTCTCCACGGACAGCGGTAAGCCAATTCCGGAACATTTGTCAATAATGACATCCACTGTGCGCCATTGCAATCATAGGCAAGAGCAAAGAAATTGGCCACATCCGGATTTTCTTTAAAAATTTCAATCAAGTGTTCCCAGTGGTATTCCGATATGTTGTAATGCTCTATCAAATGCGGATAATCGTGGATAAGTTTATCAATACACCGGCAACCGCCGAAAGCCATAGGTGTAACCTTTTTTATACTTCCGGGCAAATTGATATGCGATAAATTACGACATCTGTAAAAAGCACCATCTTGTATTTCTTCAAGATATTCCGGCAATTCTATATCGGTCAAACTTGAACATCCGTTAAAAGTTAATGGATGAATGACTTTCAACCCAACGGGAAGATTGATGTGTCGCAAATTGTGACAATTTCTGAAACAACCAGGACCAATACCAATTAAAGTTTGCGGGAGTACAATTTTCGTTAAATTCGGTAAATCAGCAAACTGTACGATGCCAAGCAAGCGGACTCCTTCTTTTATGATAATGCGTTTAGCACTCTTTTTTTCTTTGTAAGAAATAGATTTGATATTTTCTTCATTGAGAATCAAAGTTCCGTTTTGAAGCATAAAATCACCTTTGAGTTTTGCGTTACAAGTTGCTTTTCACTTCTCTTATGCCGAGTTGGTGTAAAAAATCTTATGATGAATATGAAAAAACATAAGATTTTTTTATTTGGTCAGCATAAGAAAACAGAGCTTCAGGAGGTGAATATGAAAGATGAAGAATTTCCGCCGTTAATGGCAGGCATAGTACAAGCAGGTTTCCCATCGCCTGCAGAACACTATATTGAACGCGAACTGGATTTGAATGATTTCCTTGCTTCCAACCGCGATGCGGTATATTATGTACGTGTAGCCGGGGAATCCATGATTGGAGCAAATATTTTCCCCGGAGATATTTTGTGCGTTGACCGCAGTATGGATTTTTTTGACGGAGCAATCATTGTGGCTTCTATTGACGGAGAATTTACCGTGAAGTATTTGCGTAAAAACGGCAGAACCAGTTATCTTGAACCAGCCAATCCGCAATTCAAGCCGATACATTTTGCTCCCGGTCAGGATATCCGCTTCTGGGGAGTAGTAACCGGTGTTGTTCGCAAAATCAACTATTTCTGCAACAGGCAAACTATATCTGAACCGGAAATAAGGGTAAATAACAATGTTTCCGTTCATAATCCAGGAATCAGGCTCAACGGCACTCGGGAAAAATACAAAGAAAAACTCGGCAGCAAAAAATGAAAATGACCGGCTTGCTTGACTGCAATAATTTTTATGTTTCTTGTGAACGGGTCTTCGACCCGTCATTGAACAACCGTCCCGTGGCGGTACTATCCAACAATGACGGCAGTTGCATATCACGTTCCAATGAGTTCAAGGCTTTGGATTTACCCAAGCGCATACCCCATTATATATTAAAGGATTACGCAGAAAAACTGGGGATTGTTTTCCGTTCAAGCAATTATTGTTTGTATGGCGATATGTCAAATCGGGTTATGCGGATTTTAAGCAGTATGGTTCCGCAAATAGAACAGTATTCCATAGATGAATCATTTTTCCACATGGATTTTGCCGATGATTTTGACTATGAAACTTTCGGAACCGAAATCCGCAGAAAAGTTTTGCGTTGGACAGGTATCCCTTGCGGTATTGGATTTGCTAAAACCAAAACTTTGGCAAAAATTGCTAATCACATCGGCAAGAAGCATCCTTCCGGGATTTTTGTTATGCAGGAAAATTATTTACCGCTACTGAAAGAGTTGCCGTTAACCGAAGTATGGGGAATATCGTGGCGGTTGGAAAAACAACTGCAAGCATACGGCATTCGCAACGCCGGAGATTTGGCAGAGTGTGAAAGTTTTGATATAAAAAAGAAATTCAATGTTATTATGGCTCAAACGGTTTTGGAGCTGCAAGGTATTCCGGCAGTACCTTTTGACGAATTCAATGGAACAGTCAAACAAATAGCATTTTCCCGCAGTTTCAACAAACCGACAACTTCAGAAAAAGTTATCAAAGAATCCGTGCTGCATTATACTGCTATTGCAGCAAGCAAATTAAGAACCTTGAAAGAAGTGGCATCTTTTATTTATATTTATGCGTATTACACAGCAGAATATGTTGGTGATAAAAAACTTCCGAGCGGGCATTGTGGACATGTCATCGGATTTCCGATGCCGCTGTCTGAACATTTGTCAATGACAAAGTATATTGTTCCGGCAATAAAAAAAATCATTGTCCCCGGCAGACGGGCAATGAAAACAGGCGTTATTCTTTTTGAATTGTCCCCGGCTGACAAAATACACTTTAATCTTTTTGAACAGCCGGACGAAAAAAATATCACTCTGGCAGAAACAATGGATAAGCTTAATTATCAATACGGAAGGAATACCATTTTTTTAGCCGGGGAAGGAGTAAAAAGAGAATGGACAATGAAACAAAACTATCTATCCAGACGGTTCACAACCAACTGGAACGAGATATTGGAAATAGAATGATTGATTTTTCATAAGATTTTTGAAAATATATGGCATTGCGACAACTACTTTGCAAAATTCAAGGAAAGATGATTTGCCGCTATTTTCCGGTCGTGGAAATATCTTGCGATATTCTGTCCAACTTGGCGATTTTTTCTATGGAAACGGCAGACAAATCACCTTCCGTTTGACTTATGCCGCCTCAAAATCGAAATCTTACGCCATTTTTCAAAATTCTGCATAAGATTTTAAAAAATATACCGCATAAGAGAATGGCGATGAAAAAAATTTGACAAACTCCCTATATATAGAG
>JAZRSP010000444.1:0-1719 GCA_045651565.1 Victivallaceae bacterium
TGTCGATTGTAAAAGTAAACGCACGCTCTTTTTGATAGCAGTGTGCGTTTACTATGACAAACAGTAATTGTGCATTTAGTCTGACAAATTGAAATATTGGTTATAGATGTGCTATCATAAAAGTCATGGGTATTCCCCCTCCCGGGAGGGGGTGCGTTTACTATGACAAATTTTATGGAGGAAACCATGGGGCATCTAACCAAAACAGAGCGGCATCGTATTGAGCAACTGCTTCGGCAACAGAAAAAATTTCAAGAGATTGCAATATCGCTGAATCGTCCTCGTTCAACGATTATGCGAGAAGTCCTTAAACATCGACAAGAGAGTTTCAAAACGCCTCTCCAGCGAATTTCCAATCGCTGTATTAAGCGGCGTAATTGTGAACTTGTTCGCCTTTGTCCAGGGCGTCGCTGCCATCGTAAGTGTAGTGCTTGTGGTAACTGCAATATCGTTTGCAAGGATTTCCAGGAGGAAGTTTGTTCCAAACTGCAAACTCCCCCATATGTCTGTAATGGTTGTTCCGAAGATTATCGTTGCACTTTAAGGAAATATTTTTATATCTTTGATGCCGCAGACGATGAGTATCGCAATACTTTGGTAAAGGTTCGGCAAGGAATAAACTTGACTGAAGGAGAACGCATTTTACTGGATCAGCAAATCCACGATGGCATTAAAAAAGGACAATCGGTTCATCATATTTTAGCGACTCAAAGAGATTCTTTTACAATTTGCGAGAAAACCGTGTATCGTTATGTCAATGCTGGTGTCATCAGAACAAAACGTGGCGATATGCCCCGTGCTTGCATGATGCGTCCGAGGAAAAGTAAAAACATTGACCACAAAGTTGACACGAAGTGCCGAATCGGGAGAAACTTCAGCGATTTTAAGCAGTTTTGCAGTAGTAATTCGGATATGGCAATAGTTGAAATGGATAGTGTGGTAGGGCGTGTTGGTGGAAAAGTTCTACTTACTTTGCAATTCAATTCCTGTGGTTTTATGTTAGCTTTTATCAGAGAAGCCAACAACTCCCAATCGGTTATAGATATTTTCAACCAGTTGGAAATATCTTGCGGAATATCTGTTTTCCGAAAATTGTTTCCAGTAATTTTAACTGACAATGGTACAGAGTTCTCAAATCCGGCAGCATTGGAAGTCAGTCCATTCTCAAAAGAACAACGAACACAAATTTTTTACTGCGAACCATACGCCTCGTGGCAAAAAGGTCATATTGAGAATAATCATCTTAATTTAAGAAAAATTCTGGAAAAAGGATCCTCTTTTGATAATTTAACTCAACAGGATATTGATCTGGTTGTATCTCATATCAACAGCATTGCAAGAAAAAGTTTGAATGATGTACCGGCAATAACGCTCTTTGAAGCGATTTATGGGAAAGAGGTTCTTAAAAAACTCAACATTTCATTGATTCCGGCACAGGAGGTGATTCTGACACCAGAACTTTTGAAGTAAACAATTCCCAAAAATAAAACTCTGATTTTTCAGCGTGCGTTTAGTATGTCCGAAAAACAACGCTTGCGTAACGCTGCAGGGGCGTATTGTCTTTTTAGGTAATAGTAAACGCACATTGTATGCTCAAGTCCCAATACTTACATCCGAAAGAAAACTGTCAAATTCACTGTTTGTCAGACTAAACGCACGATTTTCTACCCTCAATGTGCATTTACTATTACAAACGTGCGTTTACTTTGTCAATTCCCC
>JAZRSP010000445.1:0-17951 GCA_045651565.1 Victivallaceae bacterium
TTTTGCCGCTGCGATGGTGGTAAGGAAAGCGATGCGATTCTGCAATGCCATCATACGGATGTAACTGTCATCACGCTTTTCAGTTCTATCTTTAGGAGTATTGATGATGAGCTGAATTTCATGATTCTTGATACGGTCAGCAATATCGGGACGACCTTCATTAAGTTTGTGTACGAAAGTGTGCGGGATATTGTTTTCTGCGAGGAATTTAGCAGTTCCTTCAGTTGCCATCAACTTGAATCCGAGTTCAATCAAGCCTTCTGCAATCGGCAGCAGGTGCTCACGATCACGGCGGTTAACCGAGAGAAGTGCAGTTCCTTCCAAAGGCAAGGGGGAATTTGCCGCTTCCTGTGACTTGAAGTAAGCCAATTCAAAACTGTCAGAGAGTCCCATAACTTCGCCTGTCGCACGCATTTCCGGACCGAGAACCGGGTCAACTCCCGGGAACATATTGAACGGGAATACGGCTTGTTTTACTCCGAAGTAACCTGAACATTTTTTGTCAAGCAATTCTTGATTGTCGGCAAGTGAAGCGCCCAACATCATATTGGTTGCGATACGAGCCAAAGGTACGCCGGTAACTTTAGCAACCAAAGGTACGGTACGAGAAGCACGGGGGTTGGCTTCGATGATATATACCTTGTCTTCGCAGAGTGCGAATTGAACATTCAAAATACCGTTAACTTTGAAGTCTTTGGCAATCGCCGCCGCATATCTCTCAATAGTTTCGAGGTGTTTGGGTGCGATAGTAACCGGAGGAATTACGCAAGCAGAGTCGCCGGAGTGGATACCTGCCAACTCAACGTGTTCCATGATGGTTGCAACGAAAGTATGATCGCCGTCAGAGAGTGCGTCAACTTCGCATTCAATCGCATTGTCGAGGAAGCGGTCAATAAGCATCGGATATTCGGGGCTTACCTGAATTGCTTCAACTGCATAGCGTTTGAGAGTTTCTTCATCATAGATAACTGCCATGCCGCGGCCACCCAAAACAAATGACGGACGAACCATAACCGGATAACCGATCTGACGGCCGAGCGCAACTGCTTCGTCAAGTGAGCGTGAAATTCCGCTTTCCGGCTGCGGAATTTGGAGTGCCAGCATGCGTTCACGGAAGTATTCACGGTCTTCAGCGAGGCGGATACCTTCGGGCTGAGTTCCGAGGATATTCAAGCCTGCATCTTTGAGTTCCTGTGCGATATTCAAAGGTGTTTGACCGCCGAACTGGACGATTACACCTTCGGGTTTTTCTTTCTCATAGATTGAGATAACATCTTCAACTGTAAGAGGTTCGAAATAAAGTTTGTTACTGGTGTCATAGTCAGTTGAAACGGTTTCGGGGTTACAGTTGACCATGATTGATTCATAGCCGGCATCACGCAGAGCAAATGCTGCATGTACGCAGGTATAGTCGAATTCGATACCTTGACCGATTCGATTCGGTCCGCCGCCCAAAATCATAATCTTTTTCGCATTGCTTACCGGAACGACATCATCAACTTCTGCATAAGTTGAATAATAGTAGTCGGCTTTTTCGACACCTGAAACGTGGACGGGGCAGTAAGTAGCTTTGATTCCGAGTTTCAAGCGGCGTTCACGGACGGTTTTTTCATCGACTTTGAAAAGTTTTGCCAAATATTTATCAGAGAATCCGTCGCGTTTAGCTTTGATAAACATGCTGTCGGGCAATGAAACGAAGTTCTGCTTCTGCAATTCGATTTCAAACATTGCAAGTTCATAAATCTGTTCGAGGAAGAACGGAGTAATTCTGGTGATTTTAGCAATGTCTTCGACGCTTGCGCCCTTTTTGTACGCTTCATAAATAAGGAAGTAGCGTTCACTGGACGGAGTAATCAATTGTGCTGACAACTCTTCGAGAGAGAGTTTTTCAAACTTCGGCACACAACCTAAACCGTGGCGTGAAATTTCAAGAGAGCGGATTGCTTTCTGCATTGCTTCTTTGAAGTTTTTACCGATACTCATGACTTCGCCGACGGCTTTCATTTGAGTTCCGAGCTGGTCTTTTGCCTGTGCGAATTTCTCAAATGCCCAGCGAGCGAATTTAACCACTACATAGTCGCCTGATGGAGTGTATTTATCCAAAGATCCATCACGCCAGTAGGGGAGTTCATTCAAGTTGATTCCGGTTGCTAATTGAGTTGAAACGCTGGCAATTGGGAAACCGGTTGCTTTGGATGCCAAAGCACTTGAACGAGAGGTTCTGGGGTTGATTTCGATAATGATGATACGGTCATCGACTTTATTGTGAGCAAACTGCACATTGCAGCCGCCGATAATGCCGATTTCATCGATGATAGCGTAAGCAAATTTTTGAAGTCTGTCGATAAGTTCCTGCGGAACGGTCATCATCGGTGCAACACAGAAACTGTCGCCGGTATGCACACCCATCGGGTCAACGTTTTCAATGGTACAGACGGTGATTTTTTTGCCGTTGTTGTCACGGACGACTTCAAGTTCAAGTTCTTCCCAACCGATAACGCACTCTTCAATAAGAACTTGGTGAATCAAACTTGCTTCAAGACCGCGGCTTACAACTTGGCGGAGTTCTTCTACATTATATACAATACCGCCGCCGGTTCCGCCCATGGTGTATGCCGGACGCAAAACCACCGGATAACCGAAGTCGGCTGCAATTTTTTCTGCTTCTTCGACGGTGTATGACGGTTCTGACTTCGCCATCGGCACGCCGAGTTTATTCATGGTTTCTTTGAAAATGATACGGTCTTCGCCGCGCTTGATTGCTTCCAAGTCAACACCGATTACCTGAACATTGTTTTTTTCCAAAATTCCCTCTTCATCGAGTTCAATTGCCAAGTTCAAGGCAGTTTGTCCTCCGAGGTTCGGAAGGAGTGCATCGGGTTTTTCTTTAAGAATGATTTTTTCAATGCTTTTTACGGTTAAAGGTTCGATGTAGGTGTGGTCAGCCATGCCCGGGTCGGTCATAATTGTTGCGGGGTTTGAGTTGACCAATACGATTTCGTATCCTTCTTTGCGAAGTGCTTTGCAAGCCTGTGTTCCTGAGTAGTCAAATTCACACGCCTGTCCGATGATGATCGGGCCTGACCCGATAATCATTACTTTTTTAATGTCTGTGCGTTTCGGCATATATTCTATCCTTTCGAAAAAAGTTAAGTATTTATCCTAACCTTTAATATACACCCAGTTTGCCGATAAAGCAAAAAAATTATGAAAGATTTTTCAAAAATTTATGTTTTTGCAAATTTTTTCTGCTTTTTTCATTGTTTTTTTCAGAAAATCTGTTATATTATAGCAACTTAAATTTTTTAAACATTTAAACAATGGGGAAAGGTGTATGAATCAGTACATTCAAAATGTGTTGGAGTCTGTAGAAAAAAATTACGGACATGAAGCAGTTTTCGTACAAAGCGTTACCGAGGTGCTCAGTTCTCTCGAAAAAGTAATCGCTGCAAACGCAAAGTATGAAAAAAATCGTATTCTTGAACGCTTGATTATTCCGGAACGCGCAATTATTTTCCAGGTTCCGTGGGTTGATGACAATGGTAATGTCCAGGTAAATACTGGTTATCGTGTTCAATTCAATAGTGCAATCGGTCCTTATAAAGGCGGTTGCCGTTTCCATCCGTCAGTAAATCTCGGTGTTTTGAAGTTCTTGGGCTTCGAACAGATTTTCAAAAACTCTTTAACCACTTTGCCTATGGGCGGCGGTAAAGGCGGTAGCGACTTCGATCCGAAAGGTAAGTCAGACCGTGAAGTTATGACTTTCTGTCAGAACTTTATGCGTGAATTGTATCGCCACATCGGTCCGAGCGTTGACGTACCCGCAGGTGATATCGGTGTAGGTGCTCGTGAAGTCGGTTATATGTTCGGTCAGTACAAAAAGATTGTTAACTCTTTCGACAGCGTTCTTACCGGTAAAGGTTTGAATTGGGGCGGAAGTTTGATTCGTCCGGAAGCAACCGGTTACGGTAATGCTTACTTCGCAACCGAAATGCTCGCAACCCGCAATACTTCTCTCGAAGGTCGCCGTGTTGCTGTTTCAGGTTCAGGTAATGTCGCTCAATTCACCGTCCAGAAAGTTACTCAACTCGGCGGTAAAGTTGTTACCATGTCTGACTCTTCCGGTACTATCGTTGACGAAGAAGGTATCGATGCAGAAAAACTCGCATACATCATGGAACTTAAAAATGTTAAACGCGGCCGTATCAGCGAGTATGTTAACTTTAACAAAAATGCTAAATTCGTTGCCGGCGCTCGTCCCTGGGGTCTTACCGAAGCAAGTATCGCAATGCCTTGCGCAACTCAGAATGAACTTAACTTGGATAACGCTAAAGATTTGGTCAAAATGGGTTGTATCGCTGTTTCAGAAGGTGCTAACATGCCCAGCACTATTGAAGCAACTGAATACTTCAAAGCAAATGATGTTCTTTTCGCTCCCGGCAAAGCTGCTAATGCCGGCGGTGTAGCAACAAGCGGTTTGGAAATGAGCCAGAATGCTATGCGCTTGAGCTGGTCGCGTGAAGAAGTTGATGCTAAACTTCACAGCATTATGAAAAATATTCACCAATCTGCTCGCAGTGCAGCTGCTGAATTCGGTGAACCTGATAACTATGTCATGGGTGCTAATATCGCCGGTTTCCGCAAGGTTGCTGATGCGATGATTGATCAACGCATCTAATTTATTAGGAATAAACTTGGATGGGATTTCTGTATTGAGCGTTCCCGCAAAAATACGAAATCCCGTTTTTTCTTTGAGTTAAATCTATGAAACTATGATGTTTGAAATGTTCAAACAGATGAAATTTTCTGTTTTGTGGGTTTTGATGCAAAAAAATTAGCAAAAATCTTAAAAAAAACGGAAAAAATGCCGATTTTTAGAAAAATATGCAAAAATATATGTTTTTTTTTGCTTTTCTGTTTGACTTTTTGCTAAAAGTGGGTTAATTTTAGTTTGGTGTATTTTTTTTGTACGGTTAAAAATTAAAATTTAAGGATAAAAAATGACAATTTGGACAATTATTTTGTATGTTGCGGTGATTCTTGTGGCTCTGATGTTGATTGCCTTGATTTTGGTTCAGCAGTCAAAAAGCGGCGGTCTCGGCGGTACTTTCGGCGGGGTCGGTGAGAGTTTGATGGGAGGTCAAGCCGGTAGTCATTTGACCAAGGCAACTGTTTGGTTGTCAGTGGTTTTCTTCGCTTTGATTTTGATTCTGGCTATGGTAATCAGTCACCGCTGGGGAATGAGCGAAGGAAGTGAAGCTATTCAGAACTTGATAGATGAAAAAGCTCCGCAAGTTGAGCAAGTTGTTGATGCTCAGGTAGTTGAGAATACTGCTAAAAAAGTAGAAGTGCCGGCCGCACCGGCAGCGGAAGCTAAATAACTCTTTGATAGTCAAGGAGATATGACGATAGAAGTAAGAAGGAGAGTTGAATTGTGATGAAAAAACTGTTAACAAAAGTATTGTTGCTTGCGATGTTGAGTGTTTTAACATCGTCGGTTTTTGCTACAGAAGAGAGTTTTTTTAAGAAAAATATGACTCTTACTGTAAAAGAATCATACGCTCCTGTTCCTTCGTCTGTAAGTAATATCGCCGCTGAAAATAAATTCCGCCACAAGTGGGGCGTAATTCAATTGGAAGCGAGCACCGAGAGAGATAAGGATAGAAGATTTCTCGATGATGTAGATATGGAAGTTTCTGTGGCTTTGCGAAAAGGTGCTCGCAAGGGCGTGGAGAATATTGTGCTTTTTACCGGCAAAATCACTTATCATTATGTGGAACTTGACGGCGGCAAGCACTACTTTTTGGCATTATTGCCGGGTCAATTGATCAATCGTTATGCAGATAACGGTGTTTCGTTGTTGCGTTCAGATTTGGTGGTACAAGTTAAATTGTCACAATACGGCCGCCAGTTGGCAGAGGTTTATTATAATAGCGGAACAGAGAAAGATGCAAAGGTTTTGAGAAAGTGGTTCGCCACAATCAGACAGTCATCTAAATATAATGTTGTTGAAGTGCCCAATTCAATTCTTCCTCGCAGAGAGACTCCGTGGGGAATGGTTGATCATGATAAATATGAATATGAGAAGAAAGCTGAATAGGAATTAATTATGGCAAATATTTCAACTGTTTTAACCATAGATATCGGCAGCGATACTATCAAAATGGCAGAATTTTCATGCGAGCAGGGTTCAAGACTCGTTTTGGAAAAGTTTGCGTTTGAGCCGATTTTTGTGGGAAATGAAGACCCGGTAGTGGTTTTTGCTCGTATCTATCAATATATGATTCAGGCTTATGGATTTACTGCCAAAAATGTTCGAGTAAATGTATCAGGACAATTGGCATTTTCTAAATTGAATAAACTTCCTGAATTAACCGGTGATGATGATGCTATCGCTCGTGTTATTGAGTTTGAAGCAAAACAGGCAGTTCCTTATGCAATGGAAGAAATTATCTGGGATTATCAGTTGATTCAACATGAATTGCCGAGAGTAACTGAATTCGATGACCCGGCTTACGAATATGAAGCACTCTTCGTGGCGGTGAAAAAAGATATCGTTTCAAGTTATACAGATGTGATTTTGGAGAGCGGTAAAAATATCCTCTCTGTTAATATCTCTCCGATTGCTATGACCAATGCTTTCCAATCTTGCGGACAGCATGACCCTGACAGTTGCGATATGATTTTGAATATCGGCGGTCAGAGCAGTGTGTTGGTAATTAATGAGGGCGGTCGAGTCTTTGTAAGAAGTATTCCGATTGCAGGTAATGCTATCACCCAGCAGATCAGCAAAGAATTCGGTATCAGTTTCGACGAAGCAGAAGACTTGAAACGTAAGCACGGTTTCGTCGCTTTGGGTGGTGCTTATGAAGAACCGGAATCAGAAGTTGCTGCAACCATTTCTAAAATTGCTCGTAACGTTATGACTCGTTTGCATGGTGAAATCAGCCGTTCAATCAATGTTTGGCGTTCGCAGTATAACGGCAGTAAGCCGAGTAAACTTTTTATCGCCGGCGGCGGTTCTTTGATTCAGTATGTAATTGACTTCTTTGAAGAAAAATTGCATTTGCCGGTGGATTATCTTAATGTGTTCAGTATCATGACTATCGCAGATACTGTTGACAAAGACCATTTGCTTGACGTCGCTCCGATGTTCAGTGAATTGGCAGGTATGGGTTTGAGAAGTTGTTTCGAAACTCCGATTGAAATTAATTTGCTCCCCGATACTATTAAAACTCAAAAAGAAATTCAATCTAAAAAAATGTACTTCTATGCAAGTGCATTTATCATGATTTTCTCAATTGTTATCTTTATTTTTTCGGTTAAGTTCTTGCGTGATAACAACAAGAAACTTTTGGCGGATGTCGGTGTCAGTGTCGCCGAAACTGAGGCATTGGCAAAAGATGTAAAAAAAGCCGGTAATGAAGTCCAAAGTATTAAAGATAACTATAAACATCTTTCTGAATTGATTGCACAGAGAACTACTTGGACTGATATTTATAACGAAATCGCTTTGATTATGCCTGATAATATGTGGATTACTTCAATCGAGGGAGTGGTTTCAATCGAGGAAGATATGAAATCTGCCGGCGGCAGCAGTACAGAAAATACTTCTGACAGCAGCAGCAGTTCTCGCGGATTCGGCACTCCGCAGCCTCCTCCGGACCCGTCAATGGGTGGTGATCCCTCTATGGGCGATCCCTCTATGATGGATGGCGGTTATACTCCGCCTCCGGCAACAGATATTTCTGCAATCAAAATTAAGGCTTACGGCTTGATTTCTGATGTGGATGCAATTTGGAGTGATGAACTCAGAGAGAATATCAAAGTCAAATCAACTCTCTTTATGAATGAAAAGTCGGAAGATGTTACTGTTACTCGTGTTGTCCAGGGCGACGGCAATGATAATGTATTGGCATTTACTATGTATTTGAAGTTAAAGAACCCGATAAAGATGGATGAATAATATGTTTAAGAGATTTTTAAGACATAATAGAATGTTGGCAGCGGTACTTGCAGTATCTGCAGTAGCGGTTCTGGTGTTGTTTGTCGTTTTGATTATTCAGTATATTGATATGAGCCGTACCAATGCTCAGGTAGAAGAAATGGTAGCAACCATTGAAGACTTGCAGAATACTAGAAAACACAAAAATGCCGCAGTGCAGGGTAACTTGGAAAGATTTGCACAGGATAAAGAGTTTTATTCCAAGAAGTTGGTTGAAATGGAATCCTATTTCGGTTGTCCGTATTATGATGCCGTCGATGCTATGGCAAAACTTTTGGACAAAAAAATTGAAACCGAAGAGGAAGACGGAACCAAGAAGACTACTGTCAGAAAATATAATGACGGTAATGAATTGATTGCCGATTTCCGTGCTTTCGTTGAAAAAGATGTTGCTGAAAACGCAAAATTCCGTCTCAGACGCTTCGCAAGAGAGTATGGTGCTGCTTGGGATGAGGCGATGAAGGTATTTATTGAGAAGGCAAACAAGGCATCGTTTGAAGAGATTAATAGTGATAATTGTGAAGAATTTTTCATCGTTGCAGCTGGTTATCCCCGTGATCGCTGGGGTGTGGAAAATCGTACCGGTGCTTTGGTTAAGGATATGCAGGGAAAAATGAAAAGCTACCTTACAGATAAAGAAATCGTTGTCGGTGATGAGGCATTGGCTTTTGCTTTGAATAGTGAAGTTACTGATAAGCAAGGAATTATCGACACTATGTTCAATATGGATATAATCGGTTATTTGGTCGAGTGCTTGGGTGAAGCCAAATATTCAATCAAGTCACTTGGAAATTTGACTTTTGAAGGCAATAGCGAAGATCGAAAAGTTCAAAATTTAAAGATAGCTAAATATAAAATAGTTATTAATGGTGATTTGCTTGCGCTTCGTGAATTTACCGCCAGATTGAATCAGGCTTCTAACGATAGACGCTTTTTCAAGATTAAGAAGGTTAAGTTGTTCGTTCCAGAAGTACATGATGAGGGGGCTAAAATTATTCAGGTCGTCGAAAATAAAGATGATTCAGTACAGACTACAAGTAATGATGCAGTGGAAGATTCTCCGTTTGGCAGCGATAGAAGAAGTTCACGCAGAAGAGATAGAGATTCAGAAGAAGAACAATCAACAAGTGATGTAGGCGCAGTTGATGTGTTTGACGAATCTGAATTGCCTTACTATGAGCGTTCTACTTATGGAGAATTGGTTTTGGGCGGTACTGATGATGTCAGTATGGAGTTGGAATTAGAGTACTATTATTTTGCTAAATAACGAGAGTGTGTGGAGGCTGAAATTGAAATTTTTGCAGAAAAATTATGAAAAAGTTATTTTGATTGTACTTTTTGTGATATTTATTTTTACCTTGATCCAGTTGACCAAGGCTACTGACAAAAGTGCCGCAAATAAGCAGGTTGAGTTGCCGAAAAGAGAACCTGATTATCAGGTTGCAGATCAGACTTCTGATGAATTTGATTTGCAGAAAATTTTCGGAAGTAATCGTTCTTGGAATGCAACTGCTGCACGCAATGAAAAATCAGGTAAAAATTATAGTGACTTGACTCAGATGTTCAAAGCAGTTCGTTGCGGACATGCTGATTGCGGCAAGATTATTCCTTATGAAGTGATTTTGAAAGGTGCTAATTGCCCCATGTGTAATAAACAGTTGGTTAAATTCACTCCGGTTGAAGACGAAACCGGTCGCCGTTTGTTGGATACTGACCGCGATGGTATTCCGGACTTGGTTGAGCAGAGAGCTGAATTGAACCCGAATAGTGCCAGAGACCGTTTGCGTGATAAAGATGGTGACGGTTTCGTTAACTTGTATGAATATCGCCAGAAAACTGATATCAAAGACCCGATGAGTCATCCGCCTTTCCATATCGGGTTGGGAGTTAATCGTGTTGAACGCCAGTTGCTGCGTATGCGCTTGAAGGCGGTTGAAGAAACCTCTTCACCAAAAACAGACTGGACAATTCAGATTGCTGTTTACCCCAGAGTTAAAGACGGTAAGTTGACCGGTAAAGAAAAGAACCAGTACAAGGTTATCGGTGACAGTTATCAGGTCGGAAGCGGAAGAAAAACTATCAGATATACTATTAAAGATGTAGAATTTGTCGGAAATAAAGAGGTTAAACTCAAATCTGATGACGGAAGTATCAAAACTGTTATTGAAAGAATTTATAAGGTCGTTGTTGTGGATGATAGAAATCGTGAGATTGCAATGATCCTTAATGAAGATGTTTATGACCCTGATGATATGATTTATTTTGATTACGTCTTGGATGTAGATAGAAAAGAGAGATCCGGAATTGTTGGAGATACACTCCAATTTGGTAATAAAACAACCGGTATTACTGAATATGTAATTAAAAGTCTTGATAAGAAACGTTTAGCTGTAGTTTTGGTCGATGCTGCTGACGAATCAGCAACCCCGATTGAGATTACAAGAAATATTGTGCTGCCGAAGCAATTCTGGCCGCAGAAGGATGTGACCGAAAATAACGACAACCAAAATGATATGGATATGATGGTGCCGATTAATTAAGCGGGAACATGTAACGTAATTTATTATAGTTTTAATATAAAAAGGTAAGGTAGTATGAGTTTTAAGAAAAAATCGACAGTTCAATGGTTGATGATTATGTCAATCATGCCGTGTGTGGCATTTGCTTCTGAAAATGCAAATAACGAAGAAGCCGCAAATTTGTTTAATGCAGAGAAAAGCGAGCTTGTTGACAACGAGGTTGCACAGCGCAATGTGGTGCTCGAATCTTTGTGGGCATCTCGTGCCAACATCAAAGAGTTGGAAAAAGCAGGAGCATATCAGGAAGCAGATCTCTATTATAATGACTTGATCGGTCAGCTTGCTATTATTAATGGCAGTGCCGCAAAAGAAAAATTGGAGATATTGAAGCAAGAACAGCAATCTATGCGCAATATGTGGATGAGTTCAATTATTGAACAGGCACAGGCTTTGGCTGCTGACGGCAAATATGAAGAAGCCAAGGGCATTATCGCCGGAATTATCAAAATCGATGAAGTAAAAGGCAGTGAAATCGCCCAGAAGTACATCGATGAATGGCAGGCGGTTATCAATGGTCAGCAATATGTTGTTTTGACTGACATTTCTGACCCTGACTGGCAGAAGTATCCGGTTATCGCTAATTTGCGCTTGTCTGTAGAAGACCAGCAGAAAATTAAAGACGCAATGGCAAAGGCAGAAGCCGCTTTGCTCGCAGAAGATTATGATACTGCCGCTGTCGAAACTATGGAAATTTTGACTATTGATGTCAATAATACCAGAGCACAGAAAATTTTGGAAAAAACTTATACTCCCAGAATCAATAAATTGTTCCTTGAAGCTGAAACTTACATCAAAGCCAATCGCTATACTGATGCGGTAAGAAGTTTGGAAAAAGTTTACTTGATCGACCCCTACAATATTAAGGCATCTGTGATGCTTGATAGAGTTTATCGCAAAATTTATGCGTATGCTCATTTGCGCCATCGTGCCGATGTCGAAGCAATTGTCGCAGAAGACGATTGGGGTTGGGTTGAACCGGTCAAAATTGATGTGGATGATCCCGTTCCGCCGATTCCGGATAACAAAAAAGAAAAGAATCCGGTTATGGAAAAAATGGAAAAAATTATCTTCGACAAATTCGAAATTGCTGACGCTCCGGTTGTGGATATCATCAATCAGTTGAATAGTCGTGCAAATCGTATCAATAAAGGCGAGCCGATTGATATTATCGTAAAAGCTGATGATCGTAATCCTAAATTCTCAAAGAAAAGTTCATTCTCTTTCAGCAATATTCCGATGAGTGAAATTTTGCGCTATGTTACTTTGAACTTTGGCTTGAAGTATAAAATCGAAGGTAACACCGTTATCGTCGGTGACGGAATTGATAACCTCGTTTCAAAGAGCTTCAAAGTTCGTAACGATTTGATTGCTACCATTTTGAGCGATGATATCGCTGCAAGTGCAGCTCCGATCGGCGGAGATGATGATATGGGCGATATGGGCATGGGCGAGGTCGAAGGAGAAAGCGAAGCTGCTGCTCGTCCTGCGGCTTCCACTAATGCTAAATCTAGTAAAATTATGGAATATTTCCGCGTAAGAGGTATTGACTTCCCCGAGGGATCAAGTGTTTATTACGCAGAAAGAACCAATAAGTTGAGCGTCCGAAATACTGAAGAAAATCTCAGAAGACTCGGTGAATTGCTCGAACAGCTTATGATTATCGAAACTCCGATGGTTATGACAGATGTTAAAATTATTCAGGTTACTGAAACCAACTTCGAAGAGTTGGGTTTCGATTGGGAATTTACTCTTGATCACGGCGATAACTGGGCAATCGGATTGACCACCACCGGAAGCGGTGCAACTCCCAATGTCCGTCACGGTTCATCTGGTATCAGCGACTCTGAACGCAATGATACTGCTTTGATCAAAAATATCAATATTTTCCCGAAATTGGATAACAAAATTTTCGGAGCAACTCCGAACTTGAAATTGACAGTTTACGCTTTGAGTGAAAACGGTCGCGGTGAAATCCTTTCAACTCCGAGATTGATTTCAGAGAGCGGCAGAACTGCCACTATCCGTATGGTCAATCAGGACAAATTCCCTGAAAGCTGGGAAGAACCCGAAGTTGAATCAAGTGGTGATAATACTATCAGTGTTACTTATCCTTTGCCGGAATTGGGCGAATTCGAGGATTACGGTATTACCTTGTCAGTAACTCCAGTGGTCGCTTCTGATAACAGAACTATCACTTTGGACTTGAAACCGAGTATTACCACTATCCAGAAAGAGGCTCCCGACTCAACTTACAATATCATCGTTGAACAAGGTGTGGTAGATCGCACCACCGGTCAGGATATTCCTTCTTATTCGTTGACAATGCCCGTTTGGATGCCTGAAAAGAACGTTAAGGAAATTAACTGCGTCTTGAAGGTTTATGACGGTGAAACTATTATGATTGGCGGTGTTATGCAGAACGAAGTCAATCGTCGTATGGACAAGATGCCGATTTTCGGAGATATTCCGTTCATTGGTCGCTTGTTCCAGAATCGTGCAGAGGATTCAAACAAGGTCAATTACTTGATCTTCGTGACCGCACGCTTGATTAATAACTCAGGCAGACCGGTTAAACCTCTGGAAAATATCGCAGTCCCGAATTTTAACTACTAAGAATGGAGCTTGAGAATAATATATGAAAAGAATTGGTATATTAAGTGTTGCGGTTGTTGCATCTGTGATTGCTTTGCCGAGTTTCGGTGAAGAGGTAAAGGGTGTTATGCGTGATGATGTTAATCACTACGCATTGTCTTACGCTGAAAAGGAAAAGATGGCTGAACTTACTGTTCGTGAAGCGAATGATATGTTCAATAATAAATATTTCTTCAATGCAAGAGATTTGTATATTAAAGCAAAGTCGCTTTTCTCAGAGTTGAATAAGAATTATTTCAAAGATCAAATTCAATTCTGTATGACTCAGATTGAGCAGTGTTATTATCAATTAGCGTTGGAAGCAATCGCCAAGGCAGATAAGAGCTTGTCTGTAAATGATTTCGATGAAGCAATCAAACTTTGCACCGAAGCAAAAGAGTATTATCCCGAATCTGCTGCGGTAATGGATAAGAAGATTGCTTACTTCCAGGAGTTGAAAAAGAAGAGCATTATCAAGGCAGAAACCGGTACTGATGCTTTGATTCCTGACAAGGAAACTTTGGACTACGAAGTTCAGGTGCTTATGCGTAGAGGTCGTGAGTACTATAATGCAGGTCTTTATTCAAAAGCAAAACGAGTTTACGAAGATGTGCTTTTGATTAACCCCTACAATGCCGATGCGTTGCAGAACTTGCAGGCGGTAAATGTTTGTATTAGTCGTGCCGGTGAAATGCGCAGCACTTTGTCACATAACCGTAATGTTTTGGCAAATGAACTTGAATGGGCATTGCCGATTCAGACTGTTAAAGATCGTACCGTCGCTGTTTTGGAAACCCCGGTAGAAAAAGGCGTTTTTGAAAACAGTATCATGCTTAATAAGATTAAAAATATTATTATTCCGCAGGTTGACTTCAATGAAGTTTCTTTGCGTTCTGCAATCGAAACATTGGTTGCTTTGAGTATTCAGAACGACAAAACTGAAGTTACAGGTGAAAATGGCCAGACCACCGGAAGAGGTATTAATATTTTCTTGCGAGAAGATTTATTTAAAACTGCTCCCGTTGCCGGAGAAGGCGATATGATGGGCGGCGACGGTGGCGATTTAGGTGCTGTCCCCGGCGGAAATGAAAATGAATTCGGTACTGATGAAGGTGCTAATGTCGCTATTACTGACGAATCCGATGAGGAAGAAGAAGAGTACGATGACGAAGCTAATTATACTGAATTGGAAAAAACCGTTTTGCGTGTTCACTTGGTCAAAAACAGAAGTATCGAAGATATTTTGAAACTTATCTGTACTTCAGCAAACTTGCGTTACCGTGTTGAGCAGTATGCGGTTGTTCTTGAACCTTTGGATATGCCGGAAAGCGGTATGGAAACCAAGATTTTCCCGGTTGATGCAGCAGCTTTCGGTGATATCGACCCGAGCAATCCAGCTGAATTGAAAGAGTTTTTCGAAAACGAATGCCGTGTAACTTTCCCGAGCGGAAGCAGTGTGGTATTTGACCCCAGAATCAGCCGTGTGATTGCATACAATACTTTGGATAACTTGCAGTTGATTGAAGAAGTTTGCGACGAAGGTATGAATAAACAGGAACCGATGGTTCAGATTCAGTTGCGTTTCGTTGAAGTTTCACAAGATGATTTGAATGGTTTGGGATTTGATTATTCAGTGACCGATACCAGCAGTGACCCGGCATTCAGCAGTCCGATTACCAGTAACTTGAATCCCGTCGGTAATACTTCGATGGCGGCACTTTTCAATGCAGGTGATTTCAATTTTCAAATCACAGCCAATGCGGTAAGTCAGTTGACTTCTGCTGACACCTTGGCATCTCCGAGAGTTACTACTGTTCCCGGTAAAGAAGTTACAATCAGACTTACTCGAGAAGTTTACTTCGTTGAAGACTTCGAAGAATCAGAACGCGAAGAAAATTCCGGCCGTTATATCTTTACTTCTGCATTCCCGAATTTCGAAAGTGACGCAGAAGAACTTGGTATCAAATTTACTGTTCTCCCGAGTATTGATGATGAACGCCGCTTGATTTCAATGCACTTGACACCGGAATTCAATACTTTGATCGGATGGACAGAGTATGATAATGGTGAAGAATTGTTGCGTTCACCGATTTTGAGTACCAGATCTATTGATACTCATGTGACCGTGTCTGACGGTGAAACATTGGTTCTCGGCGGTGTGGTCGAAGACCTCGTCGGAACCACTAAGCGCAAGGTTCCGATTTTGGGTGATATTCCTTTCATCGGTCGCTTCTTCCAGTCACGCAGCGAACAGAGCGAAAAGAAGAGTCTTCTCATTTTCGTAACTCCGCGCCTTATCAATCCTGACGGTAAGCTCCGTTACCCCGACGTGAGAACCGCCAATAAGGGTGTTGTGAAGTTTTTCTAAAATATTTTTACACGCATAATGACCTTATGCGTGTATTTTTTTAGCTTAATGGCGGAGAAAATTAATCGATATTTCATGATAACTATTTCCACATTGGCAAAAAGACGGAAAAAATCACAATAAAATTTGAATTTTTGAAAAAAAGTGATATATTTTTTAAACGGAAGTTTGAAAAAATCAGATAAGAAAACAGTATTTATTTATATTAATTTTATGGAGGAAAGTTATGTCACAACAGTTACAGGGATTGCTTGACAAAATCAACCAGGACGGAATTGCGAAAGCCCAAGAGCAGAGCCGTGAAATCATTGCTGATGCTAATCGCAAGGCTAATGAGATGATTGAACAGGCAAAAAAAGAAGCAGATCAGATTGTAAAAAATGCTCAAAAAGAGGCAGATAATTTGACCAAGCGTGCCGAAAGCGCAGTAAGTCAGGCTTCAAGAGATATTATTTTGAAGTTAAAGGCTGAAATCGAAAATCGCTTGAATAATGTTTTGACCGTCAAAACCGAAGAGGTTATGACCGCAGAATTTATGGCAAATATTATTAAAGAATTGGTTGCTGCATTCATTAAAGACAACAATAGTGATGTAACAGTTTTGACTGCGGTTAAAGATGTTGATGCTTTGACTGCTGCTTTGCAGAATTCTTTGCGTGATTCATTCCAAACCCAAGTAGAAGTTTTTGCAGACAGAGAAATTTCAGGCGGATTCAAAGTAAATATCTCCGGCGGAGATTTATATTATGATTTCAGCAATGAGGCAATTGTAGAGTTGTTGTCTTCATTTGTAACCCCGAGAGTCGCAGAACTGCTGAAAAAGTAAAATCAAGGGATAATTTAGCTTATGAATTATTATTATTTGGTATCATCTCTGCCGATGATAAATTTGAATCAGAATGCCGGAGTGCCGATTACGCTTGAGCGTCTGAATGAATTGTGCAGAGAGAATTTAACTGCCAAAGACTTGGAAATTTATGAGAGTATTGATCTCACCGGCGAAATTGATGGCTGCCGCAGCAAGGTGGTGCAAACTTATCGCATTTGGGATATTAACTTGCGTAACGCCATTTTAGCTCGCCGTGTCGAAAATCGTGTCGCCGCAAAGTACAAAAAAGAGGAGTTGGAGTTCTTTTCTGAAATTGAAGGCCTTATTCAAGAGGCAGGAAGCAAGGCTAATGCTTTGGAGAGAGAACTCTTCTTGGATGAATTGAGAATCAAGAAGATTGACGAGCTTACAGCACATTCACTTTTTGATATTGAGTTTCTTTGTGCATACAAACTGAAATTGATTTTAATTTCCAAGTACAGCCGTTTAAGTGCTGATGCCGGCGAAGAAAAGTTTAATGAATTAGTAGATGATATTATAAAAAACAGTAATATAACGGAGTAGTAATCAATGTTGGACAATAATTTAGGTAAGGTAGTCGGAGTCAACGGAAATATGTTGACCGTCGAATTCGACACCAGAGTAACCCAGAACGAGGTTGCGTATGTTGTTGTCGGTGATGAGAAACTGAAATGCGAGGTTATTCGTGTTCGCGGAAATCGTGCCGATATGCAGGTTTTTGAGAGTACCAATAAAATCAAAGTCGGCGATACAGTTGAGTTTACCGATGAACTTTTGAGCGTGGAATTGGGTCCGGGACTTTTGACACAAGTTTATGACGGATTGCAGAATCCGCTGAATTTGTTGGCTGAACAGTCAGGATTTTTCCTCCAAAGAGGTCTTTATTTGAATGCTTTGGATTACACCAAAGATTGGTATTTCTATCCGATGGCAAAGGCTGGCGACAAAGTTGTTGCAGGTGACCGTTTGGGTTATGTCAATGAAGGTATTTTTAAGCATTATATTATGGTGCCGTTTAACTTGCAGGGCGATTTTGAAGTTGTAAGCGTAGTTGCAGAGGGCAATTACAAAATCGATAACTGCGTTGCCGTAATTAAAAACGCCAAGGGTAAAGATATTCAAGTTACTATGGTTCAGAAGTGGCCGGTGAAAATTCCGATTGGTGCTTATCAGGAAAAATTGCTCCCGACCAAGAGTTTGATTACTCAACAGCGTATTATTGATACATTCTTCCCGGTTGCAACCGGCGGAACTTTCTGTACTCCGGGACCTTTCGGTGCAGGAAAGACAGTTTTGCAGCACGCAATCAGTCAGAATGCGGAAGCAGATATTGTGATTATCGCTGCATGCGGTGAGCGTGCAGGAGAGGTTGTGGAAATTCTTCGTGAGTTCCCGCACTTGAAAGACCACAAAACCGGTAAAACCCTTATTGAACGTTCAATTATTATCTGTAATACTTCAAGTATGCCGGTTGCCGCTCGTGAAGCATCAGTTTATACCGCGGTGACTTTGGCTGAA
>JAZRSP010000446.1:0-2918 GCA_045651565.1 Victivallaceae bacterium
AAATAAAAAAAAGGAGATTTGAGTGGCGTCGAAAATCTCCGTCAGTTGGCAAACCGTGGCAAAAGCTTTGAGGGGTCACTCCGTAAAAAAACGGAGGGACTCCCCTAAGATTTTGCCACATTTCCACTCCACCAAACCGCCCACGACAATCCCACTCACAAGCACCCCGTCCAGAACTTGTTCTGGTTGCAGGGGGTATGGGGGGGCTGCAACCAAGCCACCCATAAAAACAAAAAATCGGAATTTAGAGTTTTGTGAAGCAAAACTATAAATTCCTACTCTTGGTCAAGGGCTGTTGCCCTTGCGCAGAGGGGGTTATAGGGGGAGGCGGCGTTAGCCTCCCCCTAATAAAAAACTATCTCGGCCAAGCGAGGAAACCGGGAACACTGTTTTCCCAGTCATCGCCGACAGGTGAAACTCTTGCGGTAATACCGTAACGGCCGCTATTGGGGCAGTTCAACACTGCTTTGTAGAGGTAATCGCCATTACCGAGGTCTTTAATTTTCTCCATAGCAGTACAGAAAGAGTGAATAATTTCGTTATGGTTATCCACAGTACCGATGTATGCTTCGACTTTAACCTCTTCGGGTTTCAATTCGCCCAAGTAAACACGAACTTCTGCGGTAAATTTTTCGCCGACATGGAGTTTATTCATATCGCAATTAACTTCTGGTTCATGGACATAAATCTTGTTGAAGTTTGCTTCCAAGCGAACTTTTTGAGCAACGAGCTGCTTTGCTTTTTCGCCATTATTTTCGACCAATTTCAAGTAAGACTTATTAGCTTCTTTGTAGAACATGTCATCATATTCAGAAACCATTCTGGCACTTGAAAATTTAGCGATACCCATAGCGATAGAGGCTTTCATTTTCTTTACCCAGCGGCTCGGAATGTTGCTTTCATTGCGCTCATAGAACAAGGGGATAATTTCCTGTTCCAAAACTTGGAAAAGTGATTGCGATTCGTAATTATCGATGTCATCGTCATTGGTAAAGTTACTGTTACCGCGGATAGCCCAACCGGTTTCCGGCTCATAAGCCTCATCCCACCAACCGTCGAGGATTGAACAATTGGGCGCACCGTTGATAGCGGCTTTCATACCGCTGGTACCGCTTGCTTCCATCGGGCGTCTGGGGTTATTGAGCCATACGTCAACACCCTGAACCAAATGACGAGCCAAACCGATGTCGTAGTCTTCGACAAAGATAAATTTATCTTGAACTCTTTCCGCTCTTGCGAACTGAATCAAGTCCTGAATCAACTGCTTACCGCCATTATCAGCCGGGTGAGCTTTTCCGGCAAAAACGAACTGAATCGGAGTTGAAGTATTACGCAAAAGAGCAAGCAAACGCTCTTTGTTTTTCAACAACAAAGTTCCACGCTTGTAAGTTGCGAAGCGTCTTGCGAACCCGATAGTTAAAACAGATGGGTCAAGCAAGTTTTTGATTGCCGGAGCAGCACCATTGTCGAATGAGAATTTGTTCTGCATTGACGCACGGATTTTGCGAATCATCGACTGACGGCAAACTTCATGGGTCATCCACAATTCATCATCGGGGATCGCATTAACTTCCTGCAACAACACATCGTAATTATAACAATTGAGTGCCTTTTCGCTCAAATACTGATTGAAAAGTCTGCCAATACGGTGTGAAAGCCATGAACTGATATGCACACCATTGGTAATAGAGGTAATCGGAATTTCGTCAATTGAACGGCCGGGCCAGAGTTCTTTCCACATCTGACGAGCCACAACACCGTGGAGTTTACTTACACCGTTAGAATAATTTGCCAAACGCAAGCCCAAAACGGTCATCGACATTTCAGTTGCATGTTCACGTTCATGAATCGGAATACCCCAGCGGATAATGCGGTCAACATCAATATTGATTTTGCGAGCCAAAACTTCCAAGTACGGGCGAACGAGAGCGATATTAAATACTTCGTTACCGGCAGGCACGGGAGTATGGGTAGTAAAAATATTACTTCTCCAAACCATTTCGAGTGCGACATTGGGATCATAACCTTTTGAAACCAAATCTTCGATACGGGCGATAGAGAGGAATGAAGCGTGACCTTCATTCATGTGGCAAACATTGATTTCGTAGCCAAGCGCCATAAGTGCTTTGTAACCGCCGACGCCAAGCAACAACTCCTGGTGCAAGCGAACTACGGTATCACCGCCGTACAAACGCCAAGTCAATTCACGGTCATACGGAGAGTTTTGCGGAACTGCGGTATCCAAAAGCACCAACGGGATATTTCCTACATGCATAACCCAAACTGCGGCGTAGAGTTCACGGTCAACCAAAGGAATACTGATTGTAATTTCATTGCCGTTTGCATCATAAGCACGCTCCATTGGCATGTTATTAAGTTCGTTTTCCGGATAGCGTTCCATCTGCCAGCCATTGCGATCAAGATACTGGCGGAAATAACCCTGACGGTAGAGCAAACCGACTGCAACCATCGGAAGTTTGAGGTCAGAAGCGGCTTTCAAGTGGTCGCCGGAGAGAATGCCTAACCCGCCCGAATAAAGACGGATACTCTCGTGAATACCATATTCCATAGAAAAATATGCCACATGGCGTTCTTTGAGCGAATGAGCAGATTCAACATCTTTCTCAAATTCTGCTTTAATATTTTTCAAAGTCTTCATATAACGGGAATCTTTGAGCATTTCAGTGAAGCGTTCCTGCGGAACTTTGCTCAAAAATTGTTTCGGATTGCATTCGACTTCTTTCCAAAGTGACGGAGAAATTTTGGTAAAAAGCTCAATAGCCTGCGAATGCCAACACCACCAGGCATTAGATGATAATTTGCCGAGAAATTCCAATTCTTCGGGCAATTTCGGCGCAACATTAAATAACTTCATAATACTGTAACCTTTTTGTCAATTTATTGCTAATAATTCTTAT
>JAZRSP010000447.1:0-11276 GCA_045651565.1 Victivallaceae bacterium
GAAACAAGTTACTGGTTGGAACTTCTCTTGAAAACAAATTATATTGATGAAGCAAACTATCAGGAATTAAATAATAGTTGCTCTCAAATCCGGGTAATGCTGATAAAATCCATCAATACGGCAAAAGGGGATGAAAAATGAAAAAATATTTTTTGATACTGATCTTTTTATTTACCGTTTTTTCCATTTTTGCATCAAATGAAAATGAGATTATAAATGCCATACCAAAATATTTCGGTCAATATATTTCTTATAAAAATCCTCAGGGTGTTTGGAAAAAAGAATTAGTAGAAATTATTCTCCTGAAAAATAATGAGCTTACATTTTATTCTCACAAACGCTGCAAAAAGTATGTATTTACTTTGAATAATAATTGTCTTGAATACAAACAAAATACAGCAACCTTGCGAATTATGTATGATTCATCTAAAAATATGATGTATACAGTAAAACCTGGGAAATGGCTCTTTATTCCGACCAAGATAGTATGGGAACATATCAGCGATGATACAGCAGAAAAACAAATCAAAAATTGGCAATGATTCTGAATCAATTCTATCAAAAGTGAAAAGATTTTCAGAAATTCATTTCACAATAAAGTTTTATGATAAAATGAAAAAATATTTTTATATTGTCGAAGATGTCCAAGCAGTCGAATAATATATTCCGTCAGTTACTGTTAGTCACTATTTTGGGTTAAATCGCTTCGGCACTCATCCCAATTTGAGTAATAATAATCTGAAATTTCTTTTAATTTTTCCGGATTTTTCTCACTTTGGTCATAGATAGCGACAACCTGATAACCGGCATTTTTGGCGGTTTCTGCAGCATACAAAGCATCTTCAAAAACTATCGTTTCGCAAGGTTCAACACCTAAAATTTCCGACATTTGGAAAAAAATTTCCGGGGTTCTCTTTGAAGTTTTAAGTTCAACACAACTCAAAACTTCCCTGAAATACGGTTTCAATTTTGTCCGCTCCAATGCAGGAGTAACCAATCGGAATTCAGTTGCCGTAATTATTCCGCACGGAATATTATTGTCCTGCAAATAATCCAAAACTTCCATTGCACCCGACTTTAATTGTACCCTATCCCGATAAAAATCTTCCACCATCTGCCAAGTTTCGGCATAGGCTTCATCAATTGAAATATCCAACTTATATTCTTTAATGAGATATTCGAGCGCACTATGTATGGAAACCACACCTAGTTTCTCGTCAAGGTCAATCTCTTCGTCAATTCCATGCCGAATCAAAAATTCCCGACCCAAATTACTCCACATTCCCATGCTATTTAGCAGAGTACCGTCTAAATCAAAAATTGCAGCTTTAAATCTCATTCCCAAAGTTCTTTTCATTAATAATAATTAGTATTGTATTGATGGCATAATATAATACTTGTTATCCTTTTTACAAATAAAAAAATAAACTTTTTTTTAGAATATCTGCTTGATATTTCAAAAAAGTGAATTATATTATTTTTATTGTATTTGGGGTGCTGTTGTCACGGGGATAACGGCTGGGATCAAACCCATTGAACCTGAAACGGGTAATGCCGGCGTAGGAAAGACATATATGAAAAATATCTTATTACACATTTTTAAATGGTGCATTCCGCACCGACATGCCCATAATTGGAGCAGAAAATCGCTCCGGAAAGGATGTCCGGTATGTCAGCGGAAAACATTATTTCACAAGCAATCATCAACCAATTCAGTCAGAAACTCATTGACCACCTGAAAGTCGATGTCGCAATCGTCGGCGGAGGGCCGTCTGCACTTGTTGCAGCACGTTATTTGGCTTCGGCAGGACTGAAAACTGCTATTTTTGAACGCAAACTTGCTCCCGGCGGCGGCACTTGGGGAGGCGGAATGCTTTTCAATGAAGTCGTAGTGCAGGACGAAGCACTCGCTATCCTCGATGATTTCGCTATCTCTCACAAAAAATTGGAAAATGCCGACGGCTATCACACTCTCGATTCAGTCGAAATGGCAAGCGGTCTTATTTTCGGCGCATTAAAGGCCGGAGCGAAAATTTTTAATTCCGTGAGTGTTGAAGATTTAGTTTTCAAAAACGGCAAAGTCAATGGCTTGGTCATCAATTGGACTCCGGTTGAAAGACTTGGTATGCACGTCGACCCCTTGACCGTCATCGCGGACAATGTCATTGACGGCACCGGACACCCCAGCGAAATTTTAAACCTCGCCGTCAAAAAAGCCAAAATTCAACTCGATACCCCAACCGGCGACATTATCGGCGAAAAACCAATGTGGGTAGAAAACGGCGAAGCTTCAACTATCGAAAATACCCGTGAATATTTCCCCGGTCTTTACGCTTGCGGAATGAGTGCAAATAATGTTATGGGCGGTTATCGCATGGGCCCGATTTTCGGCGGTATGCTTATATCAGGTAGCAAGGTTGCCAAACTCATCATTGAGAAAGGGCGTTAACTTATGAAGACTCTCCCGGAACGCATTGAAATATTTTCTCAATCCGACCTCTATCCGGTAGTAAGTTCAGAATTCTGCAATAATCGCAATGTCTGCAACATCGTGGCAGACATTGCCGCCGCCGGAGCGAAAATTGTACAAATCAGAGAAAAAAACATTTCAGATTGTGCCATGTTTGATTTGGCACAGCAATGCAAAAAAATCACTTCTCACTATCAAATGCTTTTAATTATCGACGACCGTGTGGATATTGCCATGGCAGTCGGAGCGGACGGAGTACACCTAGGGCAAGACGATTTTCCCTTGCGTGAAGCGAAAAAACTGGCACCCGACATGCTTTTCGGAGTATCAACTCACAATGCCGAGGAGATACACCAAGCCATAGCAGACGGTTGTTCCTATTTAAATATCGGCCCGATGTTCCCGACAAATACCAAAAATGTTGCCTGCGGGGCATTGGGGCTTGAAAAAATTGAGGAGCTCAAAAAACTTGTAACTTGTCCTTTTTCTGTTATGGGCGGAATCAAGGAACATCACCTGAAACTTTTATCTGCCAAAGGCTTTAAGCATATCGCCATGGTAACAGAGATAACTCAATCCCCCGATGTGAAAGCAAAAGTAAAAAACTTACGCTCAATTATAAAGGATAATTACCATGAATAAAATTTTACCGACAGTTTTAACTATTGCCGGCAGTGATTCTGGTGGCGGAGCCGGAATTCAAGCAGACTTGCGAACCTTTTCGGCATTGCAAGTTTACGGCTGCTCCGTCATTACCGCCGTAACTGCTCAAAACCCCGATGAGGTACGCAGAGTAGATATTTTGCCTGCCGAATCAATCAAGTCGCAACTCGAAGCTGTTTTGGCATCTTTCCCGATACGCTATGCCAAAACCGGCATGCTCGGCAACCAAGAAATCATCGAATCTATTGCAGTTATCGCAAAAAAATATCATCTGAATTTGATTGTTGATCCGGTTATGATTTCCACATCCGGAGCGAAACTTCTGGAAGATTCGGCGATTGCAGTTATCAAAGAAAAACTTTTTCCGCTTGCCGCTTGGATTACGCCCAATATCCCCGAAGCAGAATTTATTTGCAATCGACAACTCTCAAATCCGGCTGAACTTGCCGAAGCGGCACTATATCTTTATGAGCAATTCAACTGCAATTGTCTATTAAAAAGCGGTCATGCTTTAACTTCAAATCAGGCAACTGATATTATCTGTTATCAAGGCAAACTTTTTACAATAAGTTCTCCGACAGTAAAAATTAATGGTAACACCGCTCACGGCACCGGCTGCACATTAAGTTCGGCACTGGCGGCATTTTCGGCACAAGGGAAAAATTGGCAGCAAGCAATCATGCAAGCCAAAGCATTTGTTTACGGTTCACTGTGCGAAAGCAGAAAATTAACTTCAACCCTTTCGCAAATGTATCCGCCTGAAAATAATTATTTAAGCGACATAACCTTGGAAAAACACTGCAAATAAATTCAATTTTATTTATACAAATTTGAGGCAATTTTTCTCTCAACAATCTCTTGCAACTTCACATTGGGCAGCAATTTATCCATGCTTCCGCCCATACTTTTGATTGCGTTTTGATATTGTTTCAGCAAATCAGATTCTTTAAGCCACGAATTTGCAGAAACGGCTTTGTCGAGAGATTTTACAACATCCTCGGCAATGGAATTATAAAATTTGTCTATTGATTCTAAGGAAAATCCATTTTCGCTTTTGCAATCATGGTATCTCATCATCGCATTAATATGCAAAACTTCCGTTCTGGGATAGTGAGAGCACATCAAATTCCACGGTTCTCCGTCAAGTAGAGAAGCATCTCCGCTATCTCGAAAGTCGGTTCGGAGCAATACTGCCGGCATATCGACCATTTTTGCAAAACAAAACTCAACGACCGTTCCGGAATCCAAATCAGGTCCGTCAAAATTTGCCACAATTATATCACAGTTATAAAGCATTTCAAAATCGGCATCACGAATACTCTGTGAAGTACGATTTTTCACCTCACTTTCGCCATTTTGAGGTAAAATAATTTGATAACGATTTCCTGATTTTTCTTCAATCGCCTTTGCCAGCAAAAAGTTTCCACCCAGATCCTTGGCGTCAAATAAATCTCCTGCAAAATAAATTGTTAATTTTCGCTCTCTAATACTCATTTTTGCTCCATTAAAAATCTATATTACTTGAGGTGATTTCACTATCAAATTTCAATACACATTCAATCGTATCGCCGGGTGAGAACTTTTGAGCATAATCCTTTATAAATTCAAAAGTATAATGCATCCCTGACATAAAAACTTTGTTCATCGGATGAGATACAATAATCCTGCCGTCAGCCAAAACAACTTCCAAATTTGCACTCAAAACCACGGTATTATCACCCAATTCTCCGATAGTCAAATCGTTACAAACTCCAATCTTCTGCAATGCTTCCAACGGCAATGGCAAAAATCTTCTGGCAGCACCACTCATATTAACCGGCAAACTTCCAAGCAGTATGCCATTTAATCTGACTTCGGCATTGGACGGACAATCTCTTTCGCCGGAATAAATATTAAGCCATGCACCACGAATCTGTGAACGGTCAAAATCGCTCAACACATGATTTATTTCATGCATCGGAGGCAACGAAACAAGTTCCAATTCTCCAAATCTTTGAGTCTGCAATGCTTCGGCAGAAGCCAGAAGTGAATGCCATTTAAGCGACAACTTCTCCCCTGCAAGTTCCACTATCCAATATCCTGGCGCACTGAATTCGGAAATTCCCCAGAACAGACGATCGTTTTCCCTGATTGGCCTCAATGCATGATAACGATTCAATGGTTGAGCCACATCTTCATTTAAACCGATAGTTGAAGCAGTAACTTGTATCAAATTACCCTCGTGCATACTCAAACTCTGATTATGAGTATGGCCGCAGAAAAAAACATCCACAGGGTATTTTTTCAATAAACTTTCCACATCCTTCCGAAAATCAGGACTGTCAAAACACTCCCTCCCCCAAGGATAAAGCGGAGCATGGGCAAAAACAAATATTCTGCGTGCATTTTTACTTTTCTGCAACGCCTCTTCAAAAAGTTTTTTCTGTTCGCTATCCCAATTCCTCGGAGTATAATCTAAAAATATAAAACTGCAATCATCATACTCAAAACTATTGAATGATGACCCTCCACGGGGATCATGAGTTCCCCTGACCAAATAAAATTCAGGTGCTGCCGATATCAAAATCTGCCGTGCTTCAGCAAACTCTTTCTCATCGTCATAAGTTCCCTCAATCATATCTCCGCATGAAACAAGGAAATCGACCTTTTCCGCACGGATTTTATCGGCGAAACTGTAAAAATTCTCTCTGGTATTAGAATAAAGAAATGCATCAGTAACATTACCGTTTTTATCAAGCATGCTCTCTGAATCATTTAAACAATAATGAGTATCGCCAAGTACCGCAAATTTCATTTTTACACCTCAAAATTATATTATTTCAAAAGTTCTGCCAATTCACTCTTCAAAATAATAAGTCCGTACTCACAAAATTCTCCACCCTGCTTCAAGTAGTTCGCCACTGCCTTTCTCATCGAACTATTAAGCGGGCGCTTATCCAAATCGGCAACACTACCGTTACAAATATCAAAAACACGCCAGATAACCTCTTGGGTCTGGTCACACCCCTCCATGCGGTAAATCCTGCCGAGTTTTTGGAATTGCACCAAATTACTTGCAGGGAGAATTTCGGCGAAAGTCGGGTCGAGAATCCATGAATAACAAACCACCGCCTTGTAATCAACTTGCTCTTTGTCAAAAAATTCAACCATTTGGCGCAGAGAATCTATAACCCCTTCACGAGTCAATCGTCCGCTTGCTGGAATATGAATATTAATTGCTTCATCACCGAAAGAAAAGAGTGCATCAGAACGATTTTCAGTAACATTTTTTATTTTAATTGAGCCGTCAGAATCTGCGAAGCAACCGACTTTACTCTCAAATTTATGCCGACGGTTGCATTGTAATCGACCGAATTGCAGAATTTCTCCGGCAAAAATCATACTTTCCCAGCCGTAAATTCTACAATCAATCCCTGCAACTCTGCCGTCAGTTTCAGCCAAACTTTTTTGAATCCACAAACTTATATCGGCTTTAATTTCTTCAAAATGAATTGGGGAATAATTGCGTTCAGCATAGATTTTTTTCATCTGCGGATATTTAGCAACAAGCAAAATAAGAATCAATCTTCGATACTCTTCATTAGGAAATTTTGCCATAACTTCCTCTTCCGGAAGTTCTTCCATTGAAAAAAGTTTATCAAAATATTCCGCATCCAAACTCTTAAAAAAAGCCTCATTCTGCGCAATAACATCATCACAAATTTTTAACTCTTTTGCATACTCTGCAAATTCCTGCCAACTGATCATTTGTTTCTCCAAAATTATTTGATAAAAAATATCGCGCGCAGAGAAAAATCTGTGCGCACGATTGTAAAATATTACTTAAATAATTTCAACTTCCACAGTATGAGTTGAATTATCCTGCGGAATCGGCAAAATTCCGTTATCAATGACTTTTCCGTCAAGTTTAACTGAAACTTTACCTGTACGCTTAACATTTACAATGTATTTCGCTCCGCGCCAAATACGCTCAATTGTCGCCTCATTCCATGAAGACGGGAACTTCGGAGCAACTTTAAGTCCGTCCAAAGTCGCTTCAAGACCGAAGAAACGATTTGCAATATTCATTGTAAACCAAGCAGGCGCACCGCTGGAAATAAGGTTACTGCCTCTTCCCGGATGTCCAGCATAGGGACTCTGATAGTAGTTGCACCACCACAAAGGAGAAGTCCAGCGAACATCACAAACCTTTTCATCTGCTGACGGCACCATTTGCAGCATAGTTTTAAGTGCTTCATCAGCATCAGAAGCCTCCAACATAGCGGCGGTGTACATCATTGAACCATGGGTATAGCATGAACCATTTTCACCTGTACCCGGTTTTTTTGCAGATTCACGACCGATACCGTCCCGTTCAGTTAAAAATGGCGGAGCATAAAGCATGGGACCGTATTGACTTTGGTTGCGGTTTTTGAGTTCATTGACCAAACTCTTTGCCAATTCGCCCTCTGCAACATGAGAAAGAATTGCAAAAGCTTGAACAAGCATACTGATTTGGGCGTCTTTATCACTTTCACAACAGAATTTAACACCGTCATCAGTGATTCCACGGACGAACCACTTGCCGTCCCAAGCATTTTTCTTCAATGATTCAGCAACCTCGACAGCACATTTTTCCAAACGCTCTGCCATTTTTTCATCACCGAATGCTCGCAAAACGGGAGCAAAACGATTAGTCGCATAGATTACTGCAAATGAAGTCCATACTGATTCTCCAATACCGCGACGACCGGCTTTCTCTAATGGGTCACTCCAATCGCCGTCCATAAATTTTACTAATCCATGCATGCCGCGTTGACTATAAGCCCATACAAGACCACCAGCTACTGCTTCGGCAACAGTAATTTCACAATTGCGAGCAGGATTGAAAACTTTTTCGCCCAAAACTGAAAAATCTCCGGTTTCAAGCACATAATCAGCAGCACTCAAAGCATACCAGCAGCCAATATCATTGTGTCGCTGCTTCATCTGTTCAGCGGCAATCGCACCGACTGCACCGGCATTTTTCGGAGTTGAACGGGGAACGAAACCGTCTTTCAAAGTAAGTTTAGCAAGTTCGATTAAATTCTCTCTGGCGAAGTGAGTATAAAAAATCAATGCACCGCTTGCATCCTGCAAGTTATTACGCCAATTGTGCATGTGCCCCAAACGCTTACTCTGATTCTGATTGAGCAATTGGAGTTTTGTCCAGATGTTATAGGCACTATTCAAAGTTTCATTCGGAGTTGAAATCATACCGCAATTGAGGCGTTCTGCATGAAATTCCTCGGCACGGCGGATAATTTCAGCTGCTTTGCCTGACTTCTGACAGGTCAATCCCTGCGCATAAGCCTCTTCGACAGTATCGGTGATACCGAGAATAAACTGCATTGAAATTTTTTCGCCTGGCTGCAAATTTAATTTATAGCGCAAAGCAAACATAGGTACTGATGAATACGCGTGAACCGGCGGTAAGTCATCAGCAAAAAGTGCCTTTGCTCGATGAAATTCCACATCTGCACCGACAAAGTCTTCCTGCGAACCGCACCATGAATCTGCTTTTTTATCAGCGGCGAAAAATGCACTGTAACGGTTTTTTGCACTTTCACTATGATAACGGCGAAGTGTAAAAAGTCCATTTGCTTCATCATAGAAAGTTTGATCAAGTTGTTGAGAATTGTCAACCCCCTCTAAACGGACAAAACTACATGCAGTTAAAACAATTGATTGCACTTTGTCAGAATTATTTTCGAGTTCAAGCAAGTTTGCTTCTACATATTCATCAGGATCAACTGCGATGCTTAACTTTCCATTAATACCTTTGTATTCCGCAAAAAATGTTGACTTTCCGGGTTTCTGCTCCACTGAAGATTTCTCTGCCATATTAGGTGCAGAGCCTCCAACGATCGACCAAATAGCGCCGTCTTCACTTTTAATTAAAAAGTTGCGACCCTTTGCCACGATATTACGCTCAAAATTATAGCAAAGATGCCCTGCCCCATTCTGTCCAACAATAGAATAAAAATTACCCCTACGGTTGTAGAGGTAATTATCCCAGTTGAACGGTGTATCCTGACGGTCAATCCGCAAGGAAAGACCGTCAGCACTTAATTCACTGTATTTGTTTTTCATTTTTAATTTTTGAATAACCTTAAATTAAATTATTCTGCTTTTGCTTCTTCTTCATCTTTGATGATTGGGTCATTGACAGAACTCAAAATAAGTCCCTGCCATTTCTTCTTCGGCTGTACCGGGCAGAAGAAAAGTGCAATCACTGCCAGAATCAATGAGAATGGCGGAGCAAATTGGAAACTTCTTGCCATCGGGGTATCAGTAATGCAGAAATTACTGTACAAGCACCAGACAACCATAACTTCTGTTGCACCAACTGCAATCATACCCAAGCATGCAGAGATAGTTGTAATAACTTTGCCTGTAACATTTGCTTTAAATGCTTTTACAAAGTAAGGAGCAGTCAAAACAATTGCTACAATTGCACAAATTCCAATGTAGAAATAAGGCATTTTACCTGCCCAGCCGAAACCAGCTGATGGATCTTTTTGCCATGCGATAAGTGAATTTTTAGAAACAGCATACCAGAAATTGTATGCCAAAGTTTCACCAACTGCAGCAAAAGTATATGCCCAAATAAGAGTTGAGTTTGCGCGTTTTGAACATACTGCAAAAAGGAACGCTGGGAGAATAGCACCACCTAAAATCCAGAAGATTGTAGATACTTCTGAAACTGACTGCTGCAACCATTTACCTGCAAATTCCATTGCCAAAGCAACCAAAATACCAACAGCACCGATAATCAAAGTTGAAGCACGCAATACGCGGAATTCCTTAGCACCATCCATTTTTGGATCGATGAATTTCTGATGGAATTCTTTCAACCAAACCGCTGCCATTGAGTTAGTAACACCACTAACAGTACTCATAATCGCTGCCAACATCGCTGCCATAAAGAGACCTGCCAAACCTACTGGCATAAATTGAGCAACAAAGTGGAAGAATGCTTTATCTCCAACTTTAACAAAAGATCCTTCTGGAGCGCCTACTGGAGGAGTTACGATTTCTGCATCCGGGCACTGTTTGTAATAAGTGTAGAGTGCCAAACCAATGAAGTACAAGAAGCACATGAAAACCAAACCCAAAGCAGCAGAAGTCAATTGAGCTTTCAAGCCTTCTTTCCAGTTTTTAGTACTCAAAATACGCTGAATTGTTACCTGGTCACTCGCAGCATTTACCAAGTGAGTTGAAATGGTATTCCAAAGCAAGAGAATAAAAATCAATCTTACATAAGGAGTAAATGAGTAAAATTCTTTTGTGGTAAAGTCTGGCAAGAAGTGTCCGTCTGCAACAGCAACCTTGAATGCGCCAATAATACCGCCATCAATCTTCCAGCAGAGCATAACTGCCACAGCCAAAAGACCGCCGAAGGTAATAATTGCCTGGAAAACATCAGTCCATACAACTGCTTTGCTGCCACCAATAAAACAGCATGCAATACCTACAATTGCTACCAACAAAATTGAGAACCACGGAGCCCAGCCGTAACCTGCTTCAAAGATTTTAGCAGAGGTGTAAAGCACCATACCGATATAGATAATACGGGTAAAGAATGCTGAAATTGCCACGATACCGCGAACCCCTTTATCATAGCGGTATTCCAAGTATTCGTAAGGAGTAAAACTACCCAAACGGAAATAGAACTTGGTAAAAAGCAAGTAGCATGGTACAATCAATAATGGTCCGACAAACCCACCGACAACAAAAAGTGTCATACTGGTATTAAAGATCTCACCAGGCACCATAACGATTGAAATTGAACTAAAGAGTGACATCAAACATGCCAAACCAATCGCCCATGACGGCATGGTACGACCGCCCAAAAGATAGGTTTCGGAGTCTTTTTTCTCTTTTGAAAAGTAGATACCGATACCGATTACTACCAATGTGTAGAGAGCGATTACGCCGTAATCTACCCATTGTTTCCAAGTCACTACTTGAATTGCATTAATAATTGATTCCATTATTATTTTTTTCCTTTCTTTTTGTTAATAATTAATAAAATCATCTAATTTCAATTTATCTATTCTTTTTATAAATTTTTCTATTGCTTTTTTATTCTCTCTTCCAACCTTTGTCGTTGCCCCCTTTC
>JAZRSP010000448.1:0-1612 GCA_045651565.1 Victivallaceae bacterium
AAAATGGTTTGCCTCTTGATAAAAACGGATTTATGTTAATCCAAGAACACCGAAGTCGCATAGTGCGCTTCAAAAATCAGGAGGACAAACCATGAATAATGTATCACCTAATCAGGAAAAAATCTACTTCGGATTGGACATCTCACAAAAAACTATTGAAATTTTTGCTTTGAAAGGCGAAAAAGGAGTGCCTTTTGGTAAAATCCTAAATAATCAAAAAAGTTTGAATGACTTTTTCGATAAACCTTATATAAATAAGCGGCAGGATTTCTCCTGCCGCCAATAATGACACGGTTCTTACTTCTTTATCGGGATATTGAGCTTTTCCCGGGCATCTTTCAGTCCTCCCAGATTATGGAGATCAGTATAGCCCATTGTTTTTAACTTTTCGACAGCAGTTCCTGCCCGTCTTCCACTGCGGCAATAAATGTATATCGGCGTATTTTTACCGGAAACTGTACTGGAAATTTTGCTTTCCAGCTCGGCAAGCAGAAGAAGGACTGCTCCTTCCAGATAACCGGTTTTGTGTTCCTCCGGAGTACGGACATCAAGTAAAACAGCATTGTTTCCCATAGATATTTTACCTACTGTTGAACAACATCCGCTTATCAGAAGCAGAACAATTCCGGATAATATTGAAAAAAGTTTTTTCATCTCTCCTTGTACCTGTTACTTTGTTGTAGGCAATCCGAGTCGTTTTTGAGCATTTTTCATTGCGCCCAGATTATGAACATCGGTGTACCCCTGCTTCAGAAGTTTTTCCGTTGCCATAGTCGCTTCCCGACCGCCCCGGCAATAAACATAAACCGGAGTATCTCTGGAGGGGACAACTGTTGCAGCTTTGGTATCCACATCCGCCTGCGGCAGATTGATTGCGCCCTGCAGGTATCCTTTCTGATACTCTGCCGGAGTCCGGACATCAAGCAGAACAGCATTCTTTTCCATCGTGATTTTGCACTGCCCCGGAGAACAGCATCCACCGACGGCAAGCAGCATAACGCCGCACAGCATGACAAGAAGTTTTTTCATAATTCACCTCTATTCGGTTGTATTTTTTTTCAATTTACTTATTTACGGTAATCCCACACAGTCTGCCTGTAATATAACGCAGAATCTGATGTTTGTCAAATGCCGGATATCAATTCTGCATACGGTTCATCGACGTTTTGTGACAGAAACAGGCAGAAAAAGGGTCATCGACGTTTTGTGGCAGAAACAGGCAGAAAAATATAAAAATCTGAAAGACGGAATTGAAGAAGACCGGAATTGCACCTATTGTTTTATAGCGGCAAATCAATATGAACTTTTGTCACAAAACGTCGAAGAGGCGAATTAAAGACCATGGCTCGGACAATTCGGGATAAACTGGATGGAATTGTCACTTACTGGACATTCTGGCATATCAGTAATGCAAAGATGGAGGGATTTAACAACAAGTCGGAGGCCAAGCGGTCTTAGGAAGACAAGACTCACTGACACCTCCTTGGCTCACAGAACGACATGGCTACGATCCGACTTCATGGCTCGGACAATTCGGGATAAACTGGATGGAATTGTCACTTACTGGACATTCTGGCATATCAGTAATGCAAAGATGGAGGGATTTAACAAC
>JAZRSP010000449.1:0-2770 GCA_045651565.1 Victivallaceae bacterium
CCTTTTTTGCCTCGTATTCCTCGGGGCTTATAGAGCCGACAATACCTAAAACGTGAGGCGCAATTGTACCGTCGGTATATTCTCTTTCGGTTTTGACCTCTACGTCTACACCTGTATATGCATCGCTGTTTTCCTTAACCAGAGAAACAACCTCAGGAGATACATCCGTTGCAAATATATAGGGAGTTGAGGAGTTGAAGCCTGTTTTTCTCATTGAGTAATAAACAACAACCCATGAGGTCAAAAGTGTCCACCAAACAAATAAAGCGGTACTCATCATCTTTTCTTTGATCATTGCAAAGCATCCAGCCACCCATAATAACCCGATAAGCAATATAGGGAAAAGAGAGATTTTAAGTTTTTTATCAGTGGTATCCGTCCTTGTATTTACTGTACATAATGAAGAATCGTTATCTTCTTGAAACTCTCTCTTAAACGGCAATAAATTTCCCTCTGGATTATGCGTTTCACCTGCATGATGATTTTCCATAATTGCAAAAACGACTTTCGCAAATTTATCTTTGAACTCACATTCTTCCAATATTTGATGAAAAAGTTTTGCTATATGAGCAGGCGGATTCTTAAATGCTCCGCATCCCCACGCACCGAGAACAATAGAATCGTGTCCATGTTTTAATGCAATTCGGAAAATTGTTCTGATTTTTCTGCAGGCAGCTTCAGCCATTTTCGGAGTCAACATATTGCATTCATCCAAATCTGGGCTATTAATAGCGGCAACAGAAACAAAGGCAAGTTTGTATGGATTATCCAGAAATGGATATCCATTATTCCTCTCGCCACGAAAAACAGTTACTCCCGGAGAATAAACGCCGCCGGTATTACGATCCATGGGATAATGTTCCCTCTTTGCTGGAATATTGAAATCTTTGCCAATATAATGAAACTGATACATTGAGCAGAAAATATTTGTCCGTCTGAAAATATCTTCTTCCTGTGCCCTTGCTCCTCCCAGTACACCGCCTCCCGGTTTTTGTCTGTTTGCCATGTTTAAAACAACCGGATTAAAACCGGAATCCAGCAAATCTTTACCAGCAACGATGCTATCTTTGCTTTCGACAGTAACAACCGTTTGAATTTTTGACTCAACGGAAACAGGAGGAATACACTCATAAAGTACGGAGTTCGCCATCATCTCTTTCACTCCGGAAAATGTAACTTTTTTCCCGGTTGCAGTAATGTAAGATCCCTGCTGAACGACTTTTATGGTTTCCTGATAAATCTCAGCCAAAAGATTTTTCATTTTATTATAGTAATTATTTTCTTTGGCGTCTTGGTAATCTTCCCCCCATTTTTTACGTAAATCCAAATTTTCCTGAAATGTATTTCCATCAGTATAGGAAGGTTTTCTATTTCCATGATAAAAATTGTATTTTGTTTTTCCAATTCCACTGAGCCAGATAAAACCTTCTCTATCTATGCCCACTGTTCTGAAAAATCCCGTTTTCACGCACAACATTTCCGGCCAGTTTTCCAATCCTGCTAATGCCTTTTCATTATATCCGCAAAAGAAAACTTTTCCTTTGTTATTTAAGGCAACGATGCTATAATCTCCACATGATGCTGAAACAATATTTTCCCATTGGTCAACGTTTTTCACAAGATCATCTTTTGTCGTAACAACTTTTCCTGTTGAAGTCAATCCCACAGTTTGAAGCATAGAATGATAACACCCGAAAAGATCAATATCAACAATATTTTTCCAATCCTTCATTTCGTAGGCTCTGTCATGAAAACATTCTCCCGCCATAGCGATGGTTCCATCATTTTTTAATGCAGCAGTACACAACCACGAAACAGCAACTTTTTTAATGTCTGAAAAATTTTGTAAGCTCTCCCCATATTTTACAGGAGCGGCTTCCCACCCCCCAGGTTCTGTAGCAATCAAAACTTTTCCATCTTTTGTTACTGCTGCAGTATGCCCCTCACATGCCGCAATTTGCGATACATTGCGCCATGAACTGATTGTATAGGAATTGGAAAATTCTTTGGAATTTCCTGTTGTCAAAAGCTGACCGCAAGAAGTCAAAGCAATCGCATGGTCAAATCCAGCTGCGATTTTCGTTACATCATGCCATGAAGAAACGATACCATACCGATGTGAGGACTCCCCTTTGTGATCAAGGCAAATGACTTTTCCCGATTCCAGTGCTACAAAAACATAATCACGGCTGATTGCTATTCGATCCGGACAAACAATGTCCTCATTATCTGATATTTTTGAATTACAATTAACAGTATTTTTATAATTTTCGCAGGAACGCAGAAACTCAAAAATCTCTTTTTTCTGGCTTACTAACGCAAATGCCAAAGCACTTGCTGTTGTGCCGGCACACTTGCATTTTTTTTGCGGGTCAATGCCGCATTCAATCAAAATTTTTATCATATCAAGATCATTTTTTTGAATAGCTATAAAAAGCGGAGGTAAAGTTTCTCCTTCCTGTATATACATATCAGCACCGTATGCAATCAGCAACTTTACCATATCAGTATGACCTTGAGCAACGGCCAATTGAAGTGCTGTCATTTTATCTCTTCGTGAAAGTTCATTGACATTTAATCCGCTGGCAAGAAATAATTCAAGATCAAGATTATTTTCCAATGCATAAATATGGATTGTGGCAAAACCATGCTCATTGCTTTTGATTTTTTCTTCTTCCATTGGAAGAAGGACATCAAGCAACGCACGTGTTGACTTGATATCATCCTCGGTAAATGATCTTTTCTTCCAAAAATCTTTCATTTTCAACCT
>JAZRSP010000450.1:0-29479 GCA_045651565.1 Victivallaceae bacterium
AAAAATATGATATAATATTAGCAGGTACAGGAAAGAATACGAAATTTAGTAGTACATGGGGTACTATTAAAATATAGTAATGAGAGGGAAAAATAGGAAAACCCTTAAATTGCGGTATTAACGGAGACAGTATTCTCGTTAATATTTTAACCAAGAATGTCTAACAAGAAGGAGACAAAAAATGAAAAACTTTAAATTTACACTCATCGAATTGTTGGTAGTAATCGCTATCATCGCAATCTTGGCTGGAATGTTACTTCCTGCTCTCAACAAAGCTCGTGAAAAAGCTCGCTCAATTTCTTGTGTAAATAATTTGAAAACAGTAAATCAGTACATTCATCTCTATGCAAATGATTATGAAGATTATTGCTTGCCAGCATGGATTGATACTTATTGGTATGAATATTTGAGACCATATGCTGGTGATACTGGTTCTTCTGCAAAAAATATCGTTAAAATTACTTGCGATTGTCCATCTGCATCAAGATTGACAGTAGATGCTAATGGTCGCCCAACCAGCGGTAATGTAAATGAGTATGCTTATAATCAGCACATGGGTGTTTACAATGATGCTAATGCTCCCTGCAAAAAAATGGGCAGTATTAAAAATAATGATATGATTGTTATGATGGATACTGAATTATGGTATTCTTTGGTATCAACTGTATCTTCTGCAGCACAGATGATGAGTGGTTATGTCGGAAAGGCAAATCATGGTACTGATCAATACAATGTTATGATGATCGACCACGTTGAAACCAAAAAAGAAGCAGAATTGAAAAACGAAGATAATTTCAAGAGAAACTTCAAACCGAGTCTTGATTAATCAGCAAAAGTTAGGATTTAACAAATGAAAAAGTTTATAGTAATGATCTTTTGCGGAATTGCTGCACTGCTTACAGCAGAAGAAGTTAACTTGATTAAGAATGCTGATTTTGCTAAAATGTATGGCAAAAATCCCGCTGATTTCCAGGTGGTAGTTGCTCCTGAAAGCAAGTTGGAAGTTCTTGCAGATGAAGAAGTTGAAAACGGCAAAATTCTTAAACTTGTAAAAGCGGAAGAAAAAGCATGTATGCTTGTTCAACGCGATTTGCAGATGGATGCGGACAAGACTTATACTTTTTCGTGTGAAGTTAAGTCCGCCGATGCAGGCAAAGGTATGGTCTATGTGGAATGGCGTACCAAACTCGCCGATGGAAAGTATCAGCACAAAAGTATCAATGCGGTGCCTTTTGAGCCGGCTGACGAATGGATTGAATATTCTTTCGAAATACCTGCACGTGACGCAAAGGCGGAAAAACCCTATGTCGTTTTTGTCGGAATCGAAAATTCTGTCGAATTCCGAAACTTGAAACTTGTTGAAAATAAATAACTTATATTAAGTGTCGATGAGAGGCGTTTTTAACGCCTCTCCGACAACTTTCTTTTCGATTGCTATCGAAAAAATTAACCTCAAAAAATAATAAAAAATTACATCTTTGACAGAAAAATATACTAATTACGGATAAAAAATATGAGAAAAATTACTACACTTTTTTTAGCATTAACTGCTTTGATTCCGACTCTTTCGGCAAAAAAAGTCAATATGGCGGAGCAACCATTTTTCCCGATTGTAGGGTTTGATATGCTTTGGTTAATCGATGAAGATATGGTAAAAGATCAAGTTGATATGGGTTTGACTATGATCACAATTTATGGTGATCAAAAAGAACTTGACTGGTGTGAAAAATATGGTATGAAAACTATTATTTATCGCCACAACGGAATTGATAAATATATTTATAATTCGGGCGAAGCTGACATGAAGCAGAATTTAATTAACATGGTTAATACGTACAAGGATCACCCGACTTTTTATGCGTTCCAAGTAACCGATGAACCGAGCAAAAGAGTTTATGATAACTACGCAAAAGTTTATAAAACTCTCAAAAATATTGCTCCCGAAGTTCCTATTTATACCAATTTTTTTCCCAGTTGGTCACAACCGAATCAGCACGGATTTACAGATTATGAGGAATATGTGGAAACTTTCTGCAAACTTTTTGCCGGGGACAAAAAATCACAACCCTTTATCTATGATAATTATCGTAATAAAGATTTGCGCTTGAAGCCGACCGAAAGACTTGCTTCTTTCCTTGAAAATCTGGATACAGTTGAGCGTATTACATCTAAATACGGTTTGGACTTCTGGGTAACGGTTTTAAGTTCACAGCATGATCACTACCCAGAACCAACTGCGGCAGATTTGGATTTTCAAGTTTTCACCTCATTAGCGTATGGTGCAAAAGGTATTGGTTACTTTATTACCAATTCTCACCAAAATATGAATTTTCAGGGTGGTCCATTTAACTATTTAGGTGATAAAACTCAAACTTATTACAATTTACGGGAACTTAATTTCCGAGTAAGACAACTTGCCCCAGTTCTCGAAAAACTGAAATTCCAAGGTGCTTATTATAGTTTGATAATGAAAGATCAAGCAGCTTTCAAAAAATATCCAATGCACAAAAAATTACCGGGTAAATTAATAAAAGACATTAAAGGTGATCGTGGTAATTGCTCTTTCCTCGTAACTGAACTTAAAGACGACAAAGGCGATGATTGGGTTTTTGTGGTAAATTTGAGTTTGGAAAATATTGCTCATTTCACTCCGACTTTGGTCGAGGGTAAGACTTTGCAGCACTTTAATAGCTATACCGGTCAGCTTTTCCCGAAAACTTATGTTGATCCGTGGCTCCGTCCCGGTCAGGGCAAACTCTACAAAGTAGTGGATAAATAAATTTATAATTCAGAATTTGTGGTGTGTGGAGCGATAATTTTATCGCTTTGCACCCAAAATACCAATAAGGAGTTCTATAAAAACTATGGAAATAAAATCTTTTTATAACTTTCATAGAACTTCTAAAATGAAAATATAACAACAGGAACAACTTATGAAAAAAATTAATAAAACAACAACTTTATGTGCCGCATTGGCATTTGCATTATGCGGATGTGCCGCATCCTCAGATAATAAGTCTCTAATTTACGACATCGAAACGGTTAAAGTTTATGAATCACCTGCTGCCGAAAAGCCCGGACATAATGCTTGGCCTGCTGTTTTTGTGGATAAAGACGGCGGTGTTTGTGTAGTTTTTCAGCAGATTATCGGGGATTTAAGCGAAAAACCATCCTACAACTTTCGCTTGCAAGCAGATAAATACACTATAAAAAGAATCTGTGTCCGTGCCGAAAAGGGGTCAACAAAGTTTGAGAAAATCTGGGAAGCAAAAATGCAATCAGCACATAGTTTTTTTATCCCTGTACCAACCGCAGCACCCGACGGCAAAATGCTTGCAATGTGTCTTCCTTCTTCCGGTGAAGAATTTAAAAAATTCCCCGAAAAAAGTATCGTAATTGTCGAATCTGATGATTATGGCAAAACTTTGAAAGTAAGAAGTAATATTGTGGTTGACGGAATTGACCTTTATCCTAATGATATTAGATATATCGGCAAGAGATTATATCTTGCTTCGTATGACGGCAAAGGTGCGGCACATCTGTTTTATTCAGATGATGACGGGAAAACTTGGAGTAAACCGCTGGAAATTGTCAGGGCGCATGATAACCAAACTTTCCATGAGCCGACTTTCTGTGAAACAAGCAATGGCGGTTTGATTGTTTTGTTGCGCACTCATCGTATGGATATCCCCAGACATAACGGTATTAATTATCGAAAAGTTTATGTAAATAAAAATGCTGACGGGACACTTGCGATTGTGCCGGGAGATGAGGCAATTTCAAACAGTTTCTACTTTGACGAACAGGGCAAATGTCAGCTTTCGCCGATTTATGAAACACCTTTCGGTTTCCGCGGTCGTCCTTTTGTCCAGAAAGGGAAAGATGATACAATAATTTTCGTTGCGCCGGGACACTTTATGGCATTCAGCAAAGATGATGGCAAAACTTGGTTTTCAGGAGAATTTGATTTCAACATCGAAAGAGTAAAAATTACCGATTCTTTCGGAACTAAACCTTTTAACTGGAATGCTGAAACAACTTTAACTCCGCTTCCTGACGGAAGATATTATTACTCATATTTTATTGGATCGGATTATCCTTTCCCTGCTCCTTGCGACATGTATATCGGCGGGACATTTTTCAGAATCAGAGGGGATAAATAATGAAATTTTTTAATGGAACTGCTTCTTGGATTGCTCCCGAAGATGGGGTTATGCAAAATTGTGAAGCAGGAAGAGCAATGCTTTTTCGTCGAACTTTTCAAGGCAAAGGTGAACTTACAGTTGCGGTTTCTGCCGACACGGATTATCGGCTTTTTTGTAACAATATCGAAGTTGCACAAGGTCCTGCGGCAAGTGATGACTTGATGACTTTTTATGATGTAGTGGATTTAACGCCCTATTTGAAAAACGGAAAAAATGAACTTGTTGCTGAAGTTGTCGGATTTGCATCAGCTTTCCCAGACTTCTATCGAGGGGGCGCACCGATGGGCAAAGTGGCTTTGCGTGACTGCTTCATTTTGGACGGAACATTAAAAAGAGAAGATGGGTCAAGTGAATTTATCGGTACTGATAAAAATTGGGAAGCGGCAAATTGCTCTTATATCAACTTTTACCGTTGCCCCGGAGTACCATGCGCAGGACCGGGAGAGTGGCATAATGGAGAAAGTTTTGCCGATGCGGAATTTTCGCCTGCACAGGTAATAGAAGTCGGTTTTCGAGAAGAAAATGTCAAAAATTCCAATCTTTATTATCGTTTGCGGGAGCGTATTATTCCTTTTATGGATAGAAAAATTGAGAAGTTTAAGTCATTTTTTGATGTACATGGTATTAGCGAAAATGAATTGTCAAAAATGCTTGACGGCGAAAGATTAACAATTTCGCCATGCTCAAAAATTGATTTTACTCTCGATATGGAGTATGAAACTACGGGAAGAATTCTGCCCCGATTTTTAAAAGGTAAAGCCGATGTGAAATTTTTCTATGCGGAGAACTTTTTTGTCGGTGAAGAACGCCATTTCGATAAAAATTTGCCCCATGACGAGATGACAGGTCCGATGAATGATCATGTGTCAAGCAAGGGCGGCGAATGGACTTGGAAAGCCTTTTATTATCGTGCATTCCGATTTGTGAGAGTGGTTATTACGACCTATTATGAAACATGTGAATTGCAGCTTGCCGAGGTGGAGAGAGAAGTTTATCCCTACAAAAAACAAGGATTTTTTGAGAGTAACGATTCGGAATTAAATTGCCTTTATGAAATCGGCTATCGAGCATTGGAACTTTGTTCACATAATGTTTTCGAAGATTGTCCCTATTATGAAAGAGTGCAATACCCTGCTGATAGCCGAATTGCAGCAAGAATTGCGATGTTGAATTGCGGAGATACTTTGCTTGCCGAGCAGGCGATTATTCATTTCCGCCACTCAATCAGAGAAAACGGACTTACTGCCGGTAGTTACCCAAGTAGAAGTCCCGTATATTTGCCGATATGGTCGCTGCACTATGCCGCAATGGTTTATGAACTCTATCAATACAAGGGCGATAGAAAACTTTTAGAGGAAAACTTGTGGGCGATTCGCCGTGTGCTGGAATTTTTTATGCGTCATCGCTGTCAAGAGGGCGGAATCGGTAAGTTGCCGTATTGGGATATGGTTGACTTCGCTCGTGACTGGTTCTGGTTGGGCGAGGCTCCGAAAAGTGACAAGCAGAGTTCGGCTTATGTAACATTCTTTGTCGCTGAAATTCTGAAATATTATCAGGAAATGTCGGAAATTGTCGGCAATAAATTCGACGCTCTCTGGGCAGAAGATATTTACAATCAGCTTAAAAAAGAGAGTGAAATTTTTTACGACAAAGAGAAGAAAGTTTATGCCGATAATACTGACTTTGATACATACAGTTATTTAATCAATGCCGAGGCGATTTTGAGCGGAATAAGTGATGATCGGGAGTTATTGAAAAATTGTTATAAATTGGATAAAATTACAATTCCTGCATTTTTCGGACAGAATTTTGTCTTTGATGCCGCATTCAAGTGCGGAGATTTGGCAACTGCCGAAAAAATAATGTCCGACCGCAAAAAAATGCTTGTTCCGGGCCGTACAGTTACTCCCGAAGGGACTCCAATTCCCCGAAGTGAATGTCATGTCTGGACGGCGATGGCAAACTATGGTTTGTATCAACTTTATGCCGGGTTTAAAATTTTAGAACCGGGTGGAACTAAAATTAGAATTACGCCGTTAAAGAACAGTAAAATTAATTTTAAAGGCGCATTGTTTTTGGTGCAAGGAGCAGTTGAGTTTGATTTTAATAATAGCAATTATTCAGTGAAAATTCCGAAAAATGTCACAATTCAGCTTGCGGACGGCAGAGAATTTGCTGAACATGATAAATACTTAAAATTATGAAGGGATAAAAAATGAGTTGGATTGATTGGTTGATTGTAATTATTCCTGTTGCTTTCGTTTTTGCAATCGGGATTTATTCGACAAAATATATCAGGAGTGTGGCGGATTTCCTTTCAGCAGGGAGAATTTGCGGTCGTTATATTATTAACGTCGGAGATATTGCCAATGCTTTAAGTATTATTGTGATTATTGCTTCGGTTGAAGTCTATTACAAAACAGGGTTTGCGCTATCTTTTTGGCAGAATTTAATGCTTCCAATGGGGATGGTTATGGGACTTACTGGTTTCTGTTACTATCGATTTCGAGAAACCAAAGCGATGAGTTTGGGGCAATTTCTGGAAATGCGTTACAGCAGAAGTTTCCGAATTTTCGCCGCATGTTTGAGGACGGTTTCAGAGATTCTGGCAAATGCCATTATGCCTGCGGTGGCGTCGAGATTTTTTATCTATTTTCTTGATTTGCCGAGAGCCATAAGTTTCTGGGGTGTGGAAATTTCCACCTTTGCTTTGGTAATGCTTATCTGCCTTGTTCTGGCAATTTCCATTATTTATATGGGAGGGACATTGGCACTTATTATTACCGATGCCTTGCAGGGTATGCTGCTTTATCCGATTATGGCGATTTTGGTTGTTTTTATCATTGTCAAATTTAACTGGTCGAGCGAAATTGTGCCGATTCTGACCGATAGAGCCGCTGGTGAGAGTTTCATGAATCCCTTTGATATTAAGGATTTAAATGACTTTAATGTCTTTTTCTTGGTTATGACACTTTTTGTAACCTTTTTTCACCATGCAAGCTGGATCGGTGCAGGGACTACTACTGCTGCCAAAACTCCGCATGAAGCGAAAATGGGCGGACTTTTGGGAACGTGGCGAAATGCAATTAATATCATGCTGATGTTTCTGCTGTCGGTAATGGTTTTGATTATGCTTAATCACAAAAATTACGCCCCGACTGCCAAAGTTATCCGTCAGTCAATTTGTGAAAAAATTAATGAAGAACCCAATCTCAGTTTGTCACCATACATGAAAGGTCAACTTGATAATATCGTTCAAAATAAGGAGCCTTTGGTGCATACTATCGGAGTTGATAAGCCTTTAAGCGATGCGGAGAATTTGGACACAATTTATTTGGGTAATATCAAAGAACAACTTTTAACCCCTGAACCGGGGCAACTTGTTACTGACAAAATTGCTCATGAGGGGCAGGCAAATAAGACTTTTCAGCAATACAAAACATTGTATTATCAGCAGATGATTGCAGGAACTATGCGTCATTTGCTTCCGACAGGGATAGCAGGACTTTTTATATTGCTTATGGTAATGGCGATGATTTCAACCGATGATACAAGAATTTACAGTTCGGCATTGACCTTTACCCAAGACGTGATTGTGCCATTAAGCAAAAAGGAGATCAGTCCTGAAAATCACATTAGAATTTTGCGGCTTGTATCAATTCTGGTCGGCGTAATTTTCTTTGTCGGTTCAATGTATATGGCTCAATTAGATTACATTAATTTGTTTGTAACAATTGTCACTATGATGTGGATGGGCGGTTGCGGTCCTGTGATGATTTTCGGACTTTACAGTCGATTCGGTACGACTGCGGGGGCTTGGACTTCTTTGATTACAGGGATGTTGCTTTCTATCGGCAGTATTGCAATTCAGCGCAACTGGGCGGATGTGATTTATCCCTATTTGCAAAGACGGGAAATGGTTGATAGTGTCGGCGATATTCTGTACAAACTCTCTTCGCCGTTTCACCCCTATATCGAATGGACAATGAATCTTGAAAAGTGTCCGATTAATTCCTATGAGTTCTATTTTATGACCATGGTAATTACTTTGATTCTCTATGTTGTTGTATCTTATGCAACTTGCAAAACTCCGTTTAATTTGGATTGCATGCTCCATAGAGGCAAGTACAATTTGGACGGAGAAAACAAGAATTTTGAGCCGATCAAGTGGAAAAATATCTTTAAAACCTTAATCAGTATCACCCCGGAATACACCAAAGGCGATAAGTTTATTGCATGGGCGTTTTTTGCTTATTCGTTTATCTACCAATTTGGAATTATTTTCCTTTTTGTGTTGATCTGGAACTTGATTTCGCCGTGGGAAATTGAGTGGTGGAGTCACTATTTCTTTATCGTTCAATTGGTTGTGCCGGGAATTATGGCATTTGTGTCAATGTTCTGGTTCGGTATCGGCGGTACAAAAGATATGATTCAACTCTTTAAAGACTTGGAAAAAAGAGTAATTAACCACCTCGATAACGGTATGGTTTCGGGTTCAGTTTCATTGGCAGACAAAAAAGCCATGGACGAAATTGATAATGAAAAATAATTATGGAGAATCAAAGATGAAAAACTTTGCATTTACTCGTTATGAAAAAAATCCGATTTTGGAAGTTAAAGATGTGCCGAATGGTGCGGCATATTATATTTTGAACCCTGGTGCTGCGAAGTTCAAAGACGAATATATTTTGATCGTCGATGTTTTTCACCGTGAGGGCGGAATTATTTTTTGGATTGCCAGAAGTAAAAACGGAATCGATTTTAAATTTGATGCAAAGCCGATTAATTGGCCTGCATGCGGAGACGGCTGGGTTGAACATGGTATGTATGATCCCAGAATTACTCAAATTGGTGAAGACTATTTTATTGTCTATAACAGCCATAATAAATCTCGCGGAACTCGTTTGGCGATTGTTAAAACTCGCGACTTTGAGAACTATGAACACGTTTCTCTTATGTCGCATGTTAATAACCGCAATGGAGCATTATTCCCAGAGAAAATTAATGGACTTTATTGCTGTTTCAATCGTCCCTTTGCCGGTGATGAACACTCTGCTTGCGCTATGGAATTATCTTTCTCGCCCGACTTGGTATTTTGGGGCAAAACTCGTGCATCACTTATGCCGAGAGAAACTCATTGGGACGGCTTGAAGGTCGGAACCGGTGCACCGCCAATTAGAATTAAAGAGGGTTGGCTTGAAATTTATCACGGAGTTACAACTACTTGCAGCGGGTCGATTTACAGCCTCCATGCGGCAATTTTGGACTACAAGGAGCCGTGGAAAGTTCTTGCAAGAACTAAAGCCCCTTTGCTTTTCCCCGAAATGCCTTACGAGAGAATCGGTCGTGCGGATAATATTGTTTTTACTTGCAATGCACTCTTGGAGGGCGACAAAGTTAGAATGTATTACAGCTGTGCCGATAATTGTATTGGCTTGGCGGAAATGCCGTTAAGTGATATTGTCGAAGCCTGCTATGCAGATTATCAATATTTACCAAATATGGATAAAATTTAGGAAACATTATAAATGATAAAGGATTAAGATTATGAGAATTACAGCAACTTTTTTGGATGAAATCAGCCATGACATTCCGCATCAAAATTGGGGATTGGAAGAGTGGGATAGAGATTTTCAGGCGATGAAGGCAATCGGAATTGATACAGTGGTTTTGATTCGCTGCGGCTGGAAGCGACAGATAACTTTTCCGAGTGAGGTTTTGAAGCGTGAAAAATCTGCTTTTAAGCCATCAATTGATTTAATCGGTATGTTTCTTTATTTAGCGGAAAAATACGGTATGAAATTTTTCTGCGGAACTTATGATTCAGGCAATCCCTGGTGGCATGACGATTATCAAGTCGAACCCGAAGTCCAACTTATGACCGAAGTTAATGATGAAATTTGGGCTAAATACGGTAAATCTCCTGCTTTTGCCGGGTGGTATTTGTCGCAGGAAATTGCAGGTGATGATACCCATGCAACCGAATGTTACCGCAAAATGGCAAGACACCTCAAAGATATGTCAGGCAACCTCCCTATTTTAATTTCTCCAGGAATCAAAGGCGCAAAAGCCTACAACGAAAATATGGAAAAACTCGGCAAAACTATTGCCCCTGCCGACCATGAAGCTCAATGGGATAAAATCATGAAAAGTCTTCAGGGATTAGTTGATATTATTGCATTCCAAGATGGCCATGTAGAGATTGAACTTTTGCCGATTTTCCTTAAAATCAATAAGAAACTTTGTGATAAATACGGTATTGACTGCTGGACAAATACTGAAAGTTTTGATCGTGATATGCCGATTGACTTTTTCCCGATAAAATGGGATAAACTTCGCTGTAAACTTGAAGCAGCCGAAGAGGCTGGTTTATCAAGAGCAATGACCTTTGAATTTTCGCACTTTATGAGTCCGAACTCATGTTATATTCAAGCGCACGGTTTATACAAGCGTTATCAGGAATATATTAATGGAGAGAAAAAGGAGTTTTATTTATGAAATTTTATTTAGACGGCAATGATTGGGAAGCAGATTATTTTATTACCAATCGAGAATATGACCATTGGTTGCCGAACTGGTGGGATATAAAAAATATGTATTTGGATAGTGCCGAGAGTGCTGAATTTCCTCGTCCGAATAGCAAATATCAGGCGGCTTTCAAGTGTTCAATCCCGGGGAGTGACCGTACGACTTTGTTGGAGAATAATGTAATTGCCGATCCTTATTTCGGGCGTAATATGGATTATTCTCGCTGGTCGGAAAATTATTCATGGGCGTTCCGCAAAACCTTTATTCTCCCTGAAAATATGCGAAATAAAAAGCGTTTTCAACTTAAATTTTTAGGAATTGACTACAAAGCACGAGTATTTTTTAATCATCAGGACTTGTGTGAAATTACCGGTATGTTTATCCAGCATGAATTTGATGTAACTGACTTTATCAATCGTGACGGAGAGAATTTTGTGGCAATCGTTTTTGACCCCATGCCGAAAGCAAGCCCGAATCACACTTCTCTGATTACTCACCAACCGAATGAATATACCGATTATCACCGAAGCCAGATGAGTTGGGGATGGGACTGGATGAGAGGCATGGTTGCAGCAGGATTGTGGGATAGTCTTTATTTAAGTGCCAACGATGAAGCTCGAATCAGTGATTGTTTTTTTCAGTGGGACGGTGAAAAAATTTCTCTTGAAGTTGATACTGTCGCCCAGAAAAATGCTGAATTTGATTTGAAAATCAGTTTGGAACCCAAAGGTTTTGAGGGTGAAAAAATTGAATTTACTGAGAAATTGAATCTTATTCATGGTGAAAATCACTCTGAATTATCGTTTGTTTATCCGAATCCGGAATTGTGGTATCCCAATGGGGCAGGAAAGCAACCGCTTTATAAATTGACTTTGGAAATCGAGGGGGAAGTTACTGAAAAAACGGTTGCATTCAGGACTTTGGAAATGCGGAGAAATCCGAATTCGGCGGATAAATCTTATAATCACACTTTCACCATTAATGGAATGGAAGTTTTTGCTCGCGGGGCAAACTGGGTGCCTGCTGAATTGATGTTGTCCAGACTTAAAGCAGAAGATTATGATCGGTTGGTGCGTTTGGCTGCCGAAGCAAACTGTAATCTTTTCCGTGTTTGGGGCGGCGGTATTATCGAGAAAGAATATTTCTATGATGCTTGCGACAAGTACGGAATTATGATTTGGCAGGAGTTCATGCACTCATGCAGCAATTATCGTAAGGATGCAGAGTATGTGGCATTTAAGAAAATTGAGGGAGAGGCAATTTTACGCAAAATCCGCAACCATGTATCAGTTTCGATGATTTGCGGCGGCAATGAAATGCTTTATTATGGCGAAATTCCCAATAGCCCTGTTTATGTCCAGTACGAGGAGTTAACTCGCAAGTTTGCTCCGAAGTTGCCATTCCATGTGACTTCTCCTAATCTCTCAATTCCCGGTGAAAGACATCATGGGCCATGGTCATTTACTGCCCATGAATTTATTAATAATCACCATCGCCAATTTGTTTCTGAAATCGGTTGTAATGCTTTCTGTGAATATGAGAGTATCAAAAAATTTATTCCCGAAGCCGACTTAGATAATCCGAATGCGACCAGCTGGAAATATCACTTCAATCCGCCTTGTCGTTGTTTTGATTGGAAAATTCCGCAAGAGTTTTTCAATGCAGAAACTACTCCTCAGAAGGCGCAGGCAAGTATGTTTGCCCAAAGAGATATGCTTGCAAACTGGATGAATCATTGCCGCCGTAAATTTCCTGTAACCAGCGGTTGTCTTTTCTGGCAATACAATGAACCATGGCCGACTTTGGCATGGAGTTACATTGACTACTATACTGTACCGAAAATGGCATATTACCGCTTGGCGGAAGTGCAGAAAAATACCGTGCTTTCAATCAAAGATAACGATTGGTGTTGCAAAAACGGTAAATTTGAGGGTGAACTCTATATTATGAGTGATTTTGATGTTGATGATGTCAAGTCTGAATTTAAACTTGTAACATTTGACGGCAAAGTTTTGCTTGCCAAAGAATTCAACGGTAGTTATAAGCGTGGCGGAACTAAGTTAGCCGATTTAAGATGTGAATTACCTGCTGATTTAATGGGTAATCTTGTTATTGCGGAATTGACTTTGAAAAAAGGTGGAGAAGTTATTTTTAACGACTCTGTGATTTATGGAGTACCTGATTATAAGCAAGTCTTTAATTTGGAAAAGCCGAATTTGGCAATTACAACCGAAATTAAAGCAGAAAACGGCGAAACGCTTTTGACAGTTTCTATTCGTAATAACGGTAATTATTCTGCGTTAATGCTCAAAGCGGAATTGCCGAATGTAGATAATAGAAAAGTCTTTTTCTGCAATAACTACATTATTGTCAATGTCGGTGAAACTAAATTAGTCAAAGTGAAAATTTCTGCTGATGTTTCCGAACTGAAAACGCTTAAACTCTCTGCTTGGAATATGGCGGAAACGATTATTCAACTTTGACGAAAAATGATTTTTTAGGCGTATAATTTTTTGATTTATACGCCTTTTTTATTTGAAAATCTCTTTTTCGGTGTTAAATTACTGTAAAGGAGATTTTATGGATTTTGAGAAAAAAATTTTAAGTGTTACTGACATCAATAATATTGTCAAAGATGTTATTGAAAATACCTTTATGCCTTTCTATGTCGGGGCGGAGATTGGTTCGCTTTTGATTCATCGCTCCGGGCATGTTTATTTGACCTTGAAAGATGCTCACTCGCAACTGAAAGCAACTTATTTCGGCGGAGCAAAAATTTTTCAGGAAATGAATCTCCAGAATGGTGACAAAGTCGAGGTTTTTGGCGTTTTAAGCGTTTATGCCCCCCGTGGAGAATATCAACTCAATATCCGTCGCATTGTGCCTTTGGGAATCGGTGCTATGCAGCAGAAATTTGAGGAAGTTAAACGCAAACTTCAAGCAGAGGGGCTTTTTGATGAAGCTCGCAAAAAAGCAATACCTCCGCTCCCAAAAACAATTGGAGTTATTACCAGTCCGACCGGGGCGGCGATCCGGGACTTTATGCAGGTTTTAAGCCGGCGTTTCCCCGATTGTCATGTGAAAATTTATCCTGCACAGGTTCAAGGCGATACTGCTTCGCTGGAAGTTGCGCAGGGGGTGGCTTTCTTTAATCGCACAAATTCTGTCGATGTTATTGTTATAACCAGAGGCGGCGGCAGTATGGAAGACCTTTTCCCCTTTAACAGCGAAAATTTGGCTCGCATGATTGCGGCAAGCAAAATACCGATTATCAGTGCCGTCGGGCATGAAATTGACTTTACCATTTGTGATTTTGTTGCCGACTTGCGTGTGCCGACTCCCAGTGCGGCGGCGGAACTCGTTATTCGCAGCCGTGCCGAAATTGATGATGAACTGCTTTCTTTTCAAAAATCTCTGAAAAACAAAATGCAACTGAATTTAAGCATTCTACAACGGCAATTGGAGCAACTTGCTTCCGCTAAAATTTTTAAAAATATTCAACTCGTTTATGAGAACTATTCGCAATCGCTCGATGAGAAGCAACTGCGCTTGAACTCGGCAATGGCTTTTCGCAAAGATAAATTCTCTGCCGACTTGGAACTCCTCGCACAGCGGTTGAATAGCCTGAATCCACAACTGCAACTCTCGCGCGGGTATGCTATCATTCTCGATGATAACAACCGAATTGTCAAGTCGAGCAACCAAAAATCAGGAGATAAACTTTTAGTGAAATTCGCCGACGGTGACTTGAAAGTATGTGTGGAATAAAAAAAATTTGATTTTTTTGTTTTTTTTATCGTTTTCTGCCTTGACTTTTAAAAAAATCATGTTATATTATATGACATATTGAAACAAGCGAGTGTAGCTCAGTTGGTAGAGCATCACGTTGCCAACGTGATTGTCGCCAGTTCGAATCTGGTCACTCGCTCCATTTTTTTTTGTCTTGGTTGGGGTGGGGTTGAAGCAGGGTTATTTATTTTATTTATAGTTGCTTTACGAATAAATTCGCAAGCAACGATAAAAAAATAAATACCACTTCGCTCACAACTCTTGCGAGTTGCCCTGCTTCAACTTCTGGTTTGTCGATTGCCCTCATTTTCATTCGGGCTTTGCCCTAACGGGCAATGTCGCCAGTTCAGATTTTTTTGGTAAAGGGGTGCTTTACGAATAAATTCGCAAGCAACGATAAAAAAATAAATATCGCTTCGCTCACAACTCTTGCGAGTTGTCCTGCTTCATTTTTTTAAATGATTGTCTTCACATTCGTTCAGACAGTCACTTCTGCTCTGGTGATTGCCCTCATTTTCATTCGGACTTTGCCCTGACGGGCAATGTCGCCAGTTTGAATCTTTTATTTATCTTGATTTTTTTTGGGGGCATCGGGTAAATTTAGATATGGTTGGCAACAATTATTGCCAACTCTGACTTGTGTGGTTGTTCTTGTGAGTTTTTTTGAGAAAAATTATTATTTTTTTATTGAAATAGTTGATAATTGCTGTATATTATATTAATGCACAAGGTGACAATGGGTGTCGCATTGTTTTGAAAGGAAAGAAAATATGAAAAAATTGTTTTTGTCTTTGGGGTTATCTGTTTGTAGTGTCGCAGTTATGGCTGCTTATCAATTTGAGGCAAAAGGTAATCAGGGGTGGTTGAGTTTTGATTCTGAAACAACTGTTGCTTTTGACTTGATGCGCAGTGGTAAGGATAAAGATCATGAGAATTTTATTGACCGTGGTGAAGGTGTTGCCGATTTCGGTTGGTACAATTTGGAAACCGGGGAAACTGGTTCTTTTAATAATGGTGCCGCGGCAACTTTTCAGGAAAATGATCGCATCGGTTTGTATGTAACTGATAATAACGGAAATACCTATCTTTCTACGAAGCCGAAAAGCCCTTTCGAAGATGATACTTGGGGAAAAGCCAGAGTTGAAGATGGTAACTTGTACTTGGGTGGAGGTAATTGGGGTTCAAACGGTACTCACGAATATTATGTCTTTAAGGTCAATACCGCTAATGCAAACGGCAATAATGCTCCTTCCGGTCAGCCTTTGCCGGGAATCATTGCGACTCTGCTTCTTGGCGGTGGTGCTATCGTCTATTTGAAGAAAAGAAAAAGTCTTTATGCAAGTAAATAAGTTTACTTTTGTTTTTATTGATTTTTTCTAACAAAGCGTTGTTTTTATGAAGCGATTTAGAATTGCAATTATATTTTTCGTTGTGCTGATACTGTTATGCAGTATCGGCACAACTGCATATTTGCTTTTTTCTAATTATCGCAATGTTAGGCTTTTTCAGCAGGCTCAATCAAATTACCAAAATGGCAATTTGGAGTTGGCTGAATCTCAATTGCTGGCGTTTATCCAAAACGATGACGACCACGAAAACGCCTTTATTTTATTAGGCGAAATTGCAGAAAAAAAGAGAATTTATCCCGAACAACTTTTTTATTGTTACAAAGCCCACAGACTTAATCCTTTGAGCGAAGAAAACAAAAATCGTTACATAGAAAGTATGTTTTTTGCCAGAGAGTTTCAGCGTTTGGAAACTTTTCTTGCCCAGCAAAGCAACCTTGATGAAACTCATCAAGGACTTTTGCTTTATGCCGCAGGAATAAATGGCAATTTGAATAAATACAACTACTTGATTGACAAGCAGGCAGGGAAAAGTTTAATCGGTAAACTTGCCTTGCTGCTTTACAAGGATAAACAGCAAACTACCACTCAACAGAAACTTCAACTCATCTCCGAAATTAAAGAAAGCGATCCGTTTTTTGATCAGGAAAAACTTGTGGCTTACACAGAACTCTATTTTGAGTTGCAGGACTACGACAATGCCGAAAAGTTTTTGCGAGAAGCCTACGAATTAAATGAATATGCTTTCGCCTCTGTTCTTGGCAGGTTTTATGCGAAGTATCGCACCTTGGGACAGGCGGTAGAGGTTTTTGAAAAATATCTTGCAATTTATCATGACAGAGTTGCTGCAATTCAGATGGCAGAACTCTATTGTCTGCTCGGTAAAACTGATAAAATCAAAGATTTACGGCAGGCTTATCAGTCAGATTCTGGTTCAGAAGCGATGTTTTGCAGTTATTATTTCGATGCATTGCTTGCTTTGTGTGACAGCGACGCAGAAAAATTACAGGAATTTATCCCTTATTTACAGGACAAAATTTCTACACCACTGGCAACTTACATGTTTCTTTACTCGGCATTTCACGCAGGTAAACTGGATGATTTGACCAAATTTTATGCCGCAATTTTGGAGCATAAACCCTATTTGGATTTGCAGAAGCATGCGGACATGATGGTTCTTGAAACTTTGAAAAACTATCAGAGCCAAGATGTAAGCCAAATGCCGAAATTGCTTGACTTGGCAGAGAAACTCTATAAGCGTTCTCCCGATGCTTTTACTGCCAAATTCATTTTGCTTAACGGCCAAAAAAGCAATTCGACTATCACTGTCATGCTAGAAGATGCTCTCAATAAATTCCCTGATGACAAAGGACTTGTCAAAATTGCAATTGAGCATTATTTGTCAAAGGATTTAGCGAAATCAAAGCGTTTGATTACTTCATATAAAGCCAAATTTTCGAAAAATTCTTCCGATATGCTTCGTTATGAAATTATTGTAGCAATAAAAGAGAATAATTTAGATCGAGCCTCACGACTTTTTCAGGAGAACTTCGATAAAAATATTCATCATGAATATTGGATTTTTGCCCAAAATACTTTGCGGATAGCGGATTTGGAATTTTTGAGTAAAGATAAATTTTATGAGCCATTCTGCAAGGCATTGATTCTGCTTAAAAATGGCAGCAAAGATGAGGCTTGTCAAATTTTGGAAAAAGCAGATGAAAAAGGAAATTTGGATTTGTTATTCTTTGCGGCTAAAACACTTGCAGAAAACAATCGTAATCATGCAGCTTTGGCAAAATATGCGAAATTTCCGCCGGGGAATAATAGGTATAAGTTGATTACCCTTTTGAATACTGCTGAAATTAATGCAGAAATCGGCAATATTCAAATGGCGCTGCATCAGGCGGAGGCGGCTTATAAATTAGCCCCGAATTCGCCGGAAGTGCAGATTTGCTATGCTGATAAACTGCACAAAATCGGTGATTTGAAGAAAATTGTGGAAGTGCTGAATTTAAGCCGGACACCTTACAAAGAACAGGCGACCAAGTTGTGGATTGCGGGAATGGAGTCGCATATAAAAACAGCAGATATAACCAAAGAACCGGAAAAAGTTCGCGAGTTCTGTCGGAAACTGTTATCAATCGATCCTGATAGCAGTTTAGCATTGGAAACTATGAAGAAATTGGAAAAAATACCGAAGTGATATGAAATTTGATTGGCACAAAAATTTAGAGAGAATAAAACAACACCCCATTGCGGCATTATATGGCTTGCTATTGGGGATTATTGCTTTATTGGGCGGCTATTCAATCTATAAATCCGGGGCATTTGAGTCGGCTTTGGTGGATATTGTCATGGCAGGATTTTTGATTGTTTTTATGCTCAAATCTTGCTTGAATTCTGTGGCAAAAGAGTCAAAAATTCTTGGTAAAATGATTGCTTGGAGTATGATAGTTGGGGCAAATTTTTTGGCGTTGCTTCCAACGAATGAGTTTCCGGGGAATTTAAGCAGTGCCTTTGCTTTGTCGCTTCTAATCTGTGCTTTTGTGCTGTATTTCAGCGGCAAGCAGACAGCATTAGGGTGCATTGCTCCGACTTTGTGGTGTTGTGTTTTTATGCCGTATCATGAAGAATTTATGTTGTTATTGAGTTATCCATTGCGGTTAACTGCGACCTTTTTAAGTTCGGTGCTTTTGAAGTTATGCGGAGTTGAAGTAATTTGCTCTGGTACATCATTGAGTTTGCCGAATTTGGAAATTGCAATCACCGACGCATGCAGTGGAATCAATCAACTTGATGCGTTTATTTTGATTGCGGTTATAATTGTGAATTTATTGCATAAAAAGGTGGGGTGGAAGCTCTTGCATTTCGCCTTTATCATGCCTGCGATTATTATCGGGAATAGTTTGCGGATTGTTCTTACGGTATGGCTTTTTAAACTTTTCGGAGAAGTGGTTTTGGAGAACGTTTGGCATGTATCATTGGGGTACAGTCAGATTGTTCTGGCTTTGATAATTTTTGTTGCAATCGGGAAAGTTTTCCATATCGGAACTGCCGATGACCAAAACCAAGCAGAAGAAGGGAGCAAGAAATCATGTTAAAATTATTGCTTACTTGTGTTTCGATTGTGCCACTGGCTCTGCATGTGCCTTATTTGTGCGGAGCGTGGATGAGTTCTCGGCTTGACCATTGGGACTGGATATTCTACATTATGGCAGTCGGAGCAGGAATTTATGCTCAAAATGGCGAAAAAAGAGAGAAGTGTGACCCGTGGGCTTTGATAGTTTTGGCAGGGAATTTATTTTTGGCAGCAACTACCAATTATCACCACATCAATGCACTGGGAATTATGGCATCTGTGGGCGTGATTTGGTCGGTAGTGTGGCTCAATTATGGCTGGAAGTTTGCTTATAAAGTTTTGGGGGCTTTTGTGATAATGCTGCTTGGAACTCCGAGTTCGACCTATCAATTGTCATTGCTTTTTATGTGTTCTGTGGCGGTGGCAATGGGGATAAAATTTGCCATGATGATTGGGTGTTTCGCATGGATATTTGCCAATAAAAAGTTTGCCTGGGTCATCAAAAAGGGCAGTTTGTTTTTTGTTTCGGCATGTATGGTGACACTTTTTGTGCTTATCCATACGGAGGAACTCTATTTTACCGGTGAGAGTTTCGTGCCGAAGTTTGTTCTGCACAATGGGGAGTTCTACGGCAGAATATTGGAAGTTGATGAGAATACCCGTCGATTTTTTGCGAGCAGTGATGCTAAATTGTACCGCTATAATTTCGGTGATAATGATATTTCGGTTTTGGCGGTTAAGTGTGGAGAAAATATTCATGAGATACACCCTGCAAGTCATTGTTTGAGAACGAGTTCATGGCGGGTTGATATGGAAAAAATCTTTTACTTGCAGGATGACTTGGCGGTAACTGAAATTGAAGCGCAAAGAGGAGAAACTAGAATTTTGGTATGGGTTTGGTACAGCAGTGATGATTTTTCGACACCGAGTTTTCTGGGATTCCGCCGCCATTTCAGTCCGAATGGTGATTACTATACATTTCAGATTTCGACACCGATATTCGGTGATGTGGAAAAAAGCAGAAGTGTCCTGCTTAAATTCGTTCAAAGTTTGAAAAAGGAGGGAAAAAATGAGTAAATATGATGATATTGTCTCTTTGCGTAATGAGTTGAAGCGTCCCTCGGTTTTTCATAATAATCACATTCAAATCCGCATGTTGATTTGGAGTTTGACAATCAGAATGTCCAAGGCTTTCAAGCGTTTTATGGATATAATTTTGTCGCTTATGGCATTTATTATGGCTTTGCCGATTTTCATTATAACGGCAATTTTGATAAAACTTACCAGCCCCGGTCCATTAATTTTCAGTCAGATCAGAGTCGGGAAGTACGGACGACACTTTAAGTTCTACAAGTTTAGAAGCATGTATATCGATGCGGAACAGCGCAAAGCAGAATTGCTTAAAAAAAATGAGTCCGCTGACGGTGTGATTTTCAAAATGAAACATGACCCCAGAATCACCCCTATCGGACGATTTATCCGTAAATTCAGTATTGATGAGTTGCCGCAGTTATTTAATGTGCTTCTGGGCGATATGAGTTTAGTAGGTCCCCGTCCGCCTTTGCCGTCGGAGGTAAAAAATTACACATTGGAAGAGCGTAAACGCTTGAATATTACTCCCGGAATTACTTGTTTGTGGCAGGTTTCCGGTCGCAGTGAATTGCCGTTTCAACAGCAGATGGCTTTGGATAAAGAGTATATCGCCAGCCGGAGTGCGTGGAATGATTTCCTGATTCTGCTTAAAACAATTCCGGCAATTTTAACCGGGAAGGGGGCGTGGTAATGAAAAATTTACTGGTTAATCCTTATTCGCAAGCCCACGAATGGTGCAAGGAATATTTCCCCGACCGCTCACTCGGTATGCTGCCGGTTGCCGGCAGATGTGCGGCGGAGTATTTTATCGATTTGGCGTTGCGCTGCAACTCTGAATCGCTGCTGTTGCTCGGACCGACTTACAATGAGCATTTGGCAGAACACCTTTATGAGTATCGTCATGGAGAACTCAAACTTGACTACCGCATGGGGGGTGGACACGAAACAGTAAAACACCTGTTGGAAGTTTATGCCGATGAGTGCGGTGATGATTGTTTAATCCTCCATGGAATGCTGATGCCGAAAGCATATACTTGTGAAGAAATCAGCAACTCATTTGTGCCTTGTGATGATGATGGCGAGAGTGACGGAGTTTATTATTACAAGAATGGTGAACTATTCAGAAGTACTATAAATTTTTATCTGATTGATTCGCTTCAAAGTTACTTCGAGGTGAATTTTGAGGTGCTTAATGATGGTTATTACAATCTCCCCGGCTACTCGGTAAATGAAAATGTCTACACCGGAAGCAACGTGGTAATTAAGCAAAATTGCCAATTGGCAGGACCGTTGGTTTTGAGAGATAATATACTTTTGGAGAGCAATAGTCATGTGAAAAATGCGATTATCGGTGAGCGGGCACTGGTGGATAAATTTACTGTGGTTGAGAACTCAATTATCTTTGACAGAACCTATACCGCAGGGAAATTGGAGATAATAAACAAAATCGTTACTCCGGGGCGGATTATTGACCCATTCAGCGGAGGGGTTTTGGAGCGGAATAGTTTCAGTTATGCGTTTTCACCGATACAGAATCGGTCTGCGTGGGTTTTGAGATTATGGGAATATTTTATTGCGGCGAGTTTGGCATTCGGATTTTTGATTCCGTACTTGCTGATTTTGCCGTACTATCTGGTGAATAAAAAATCGCACTGGTGCTACAAACTCTCAATGGATCGCTATTTAGGGTACTGGGGAGTGTTGTTTTTTCGAAGAGAATTGATTAAGTCGCACCCGGCGAATGAGAAGTTTGTCTTCCAGATGGGCGAGATATATGGGGTTAATAATACTCCTGCACAGAGAAGAATTTATGATTATTACTATCACTATCATTGCAGCTGCTATTTGATTTTGAAAGTGGTTTTGCGCAGTTTGGGAAAGAGAGGATTTACTACCTATGTTGAACGCAAACGAGCATAAAAATTTTACTGCTTGTGCCGATAGCGAAGCAGAAGAACTGTTGGAGAAAGTTCTTTCTCAAATGGGGGAAAGTTTGGCTGACAGCGGTCTTTGTGTAGTTTTAGGCGGAAGTTACGGCAGAGGCGAAGGCGGAGTTAGAAGTGATAGAGATAATGGAATTTTGTACAATGACTTGGACTTTTTTGTCTTTACTCGAAAAAAGCAGAAAAAATCTCCGGAGTTATTGAGAGAAATTGCAGAAAAATACGAGAAAGAACTGCATGTTGATATAGATTTTAGTGCGCCGATGAGTGCAAAAGAGATAAAAAATAATACTTCACGATTGATGATGCAGGAACTTAAACGAGGTTATCGTTTGGTATCAGGTGAGGATTTACTGGAAGAATATCTGGAAAAAATTCCGCCTAAAAAAATTCTGTACAGTGAGAGTTTGAGATTGATTTTCAATCGTGGCATGGGGTTGATTTTTGCCGCGCGCAGGATCGCGGAAAATTCAGGTGAAATTGATTTTATTTTGAGAAATATCAACAAGGCAGTTTTGGGGGCAATTGACGCACTTTTGCTTGCCGACGGGGTTTATTGCTGGCACATAGCGGAACGCTTGAAGTATGTCGAGGAGTCAAATTTCCCCGAAAAATGGAAGGAACTCTACAAAAAAGGTGTCGAGTTCAAAACTTCGCCGAGCCGTGAGGTTGATACTGATTTAAAAACTCGCTGGGAAGATGCGAGAAATTTGTTATTGGAAGTTATGTTGCAGTTATCCGGAAGTTGTAACTGTGCTGATTTAACAAAAAATATTTACAAGAAAAGTAAGCAAAAAGGCGAACTTTCACTTAAAAATTATGTGAAATATTGCTTGAAATTAAAGTGTTTGCCGATTAGAAGTTTTAGGATATACATGCAGACGGCGGTTGCGGTTTTGCAGGAAGATTTATATATGGAATTAAGTAAAGCAATGGAAGATATTGACGATAGAGGTCAACTCTATTATCAGTGGCTTCTCTTTAATTAGATAGAAAGGGTAGGGTGTTTTTATGGATGATTTGGATTCAAAACTGAATGTGGAGGAAGAGACCAAGCAGATGAAAACTCTGCAATTGTACCAGAAACTGGTATTGTGGACTCTATTGAAGTTTAAGTGGAGTATCATTATTATTTTTGTTGCAACTGTTGTTGCAGCTGTAATTGCCAGATATGTACAATTCAGCAAGTCGTCTCGCAAGTACGAGGGGACAATTACACTATTCTACACTCCGAGAGCCAGTGAAGAGGTAAAAACTTTGAGTTTAAACCATATTTTGGGGATTTTTTCCCGTCAGAGTGTGTTTCATCAACTTATTGACGAAATGCATTTGACCGATGAGCAAAAGGCGGTTTTGAAGCAGAGTGTCGAGGTCAAACTTCTCCGTGACCAGAATGATATGTTTGTCATTACCGGTACTGGAGAGAGCGATGAGTATGTGAAGCAATTGGTAAATACTTTCGCTCAAATCGGTATCAGACATTACAGCGAGTACCGCACAGCTGAATTGAGAAATTATCTCCAAGCCCGTGAAAATCGTTTGAGAGAACTCCAAAGTTATCAGAAAACCCAAATCGAAGCACTGCACGGTTTGCATAAACAATATGGAATTTCTCATCCGAAAGAAGAGATGGAAACCGTTAAGAAAGTTATGAATGAGCAGGAGGCAACTTTGGCTGAATTGAATGTCAAACTCGCCGATGCCAGACAAACTTTTTTGCTCGCAGAGAAAAAATACAAGGCAATTCCGGAAAACGTGATTATTCACCGTGGAAGATTGCAGGAGTATATAAATGATTTGCGGAAAGCGTCAAGAGAATACGAAAAGGCAAAATTGCTTTTTGCAGAGCGTAATCCACGCTATGTCGAGGCGAAAACCGCGTACGATACGCTGGTAAAAGAGTTTGAGGAATTTAAGAAAACTCATGGTATCAGCGAGTTCAAGGAAGAGATGTTGCTGGGTATCGAAGATACTGTCAGACGCTATCAATCCGCAGAGGTTATTTTGCATCAATTAGAGATGTCTATGAAGTCTTTGAAGGCTGAAATGGCATTGATCAAAGAAAAAGAGCAGAAACTCCAACACATGATTCCTGAACAGGAACGAATTGAGATGCTTTTAGCAACTACCAACAAAAATATCTCGCTGGTTGTAGAGGAGTTAACTCGGGTAAGAAGTAATATCGCCCACGTGCCTGACGACCTTAATATCAATGAATATGTGCATTCAACCAAAAGTTTCCCGATGTTCCCGGTAAAAGTTCTTATGCTTATTTTTATCAGCGGAGTTTTTGTCAGCGGTCTGTATGCAGTATTTATGGTTGCCAAAGATATTATTTACGGCAAATTCAGCGGTATTGAAGAGGCGATGTTCTATCATGATTTCTTCGATACAGTCGGAGTTATCCCGGATATGAATGCTCAATTTACTGCTGAACAGCGTAGAGTTATTAATAATGAGATGTTCTATCACTTCATTTTGCGGCTTAAAAATACCCGTACGATTTTCTCATGCTCACTTGACGGGTCATTTTTGAGTTCAGTCATGTTCGACGAACAGTTCACCAAGGCGAAACGCAATACGATTCTGGTGCGCTTGATTCCTGAAATCGAAGTAGAGAAAACTTGCGCAGGAATGCAGAAAATCGGCGCTTTCTATTATTCCGATAATGGTAACGCCGGAGTGAATTATACCAATAAAGAGGTGAATCACCAGCTTGAATACCTCCGCGGTTTCTCTTCCGGTGACGGAAAAGGTTATGGCTACGGTTACGGATTTGCCTTTTTCCCGGTCAGAAATATTGCAGGACTTGAACCTGATGAAATTACGGCACTTTATAATGTAGTCAGTGAACTTAAACAGCACTATCAGCTTATAAGAATTTCTCGTGAAAAGCCCTTTAATGCTTCATGCTTGATGGTGCGGCAATTACACGATATTTGTGACGCAACGATGTTGTACATCGGAAAAAATAAAACACCTCGCAGTGTGTTGCGCCGAGTTCTGAAATTGCATAAAGAAGACCACAAAGCTTATGCGATTTTGACCGGTGTTACCAATGTTGAAAAAATTATTTCAGGAGATTATATTCAATGAGAAAGTTAATAGTTCTTTTATTTGCAGTTGTGTGTTTGACCGGGTGTTATAACCGTTTCACCGGGAATTTTGACCATTTCCCCGACATCAATAATTTGCCGAGCGGAGTTGTCGACCAATCCGGCTTGACCGAAGAGGATAAACGCCGTCAATTGGAGTTGCTGAAAGCAATCGATGCCCAGGAAGAACCGGTTTATCGTATCAATGCCGGAGATAAAATTTCTATCCGAGTCTACAACCATCCCGACTTGATTATGGAATCACTGGTTACTCCCGACGGAGCAATCGGGGTGATGTTTGCAGGTCAAGTGCAGGTGGCAGGTTTGACTTTGGAGGAAGCGAGCAAAAAAATTAAGGATATTTACGCTCAATATATCAAAAATCCGGAACTCGGTGTTTTCGCAATTGATGTAAGAAGTCAGACTGCAACTATTGCCGGAGCAGTTAATAATCCGGGAATGTTTGTAATTACTAACGGTATGCGCCTTGCCGATTTATTTGCCAAAGCAGGCGGTTCGGCGGTTCGTGACTTCGACGATCAGATGCTTGACGCGGCGGATTACCAGAATAGTATCTTCGTCCGTGACGGGAAAATCCTCCCGGTAAACTTCTCGCTTGCTATAGAAAAGGGCGACCGCTGGCATAATGTCAAACTCAAAAAAGGTGATTATATTTATATTGCCGTCCGTTCCGAAGCGATGGTCAGTATTATCGGAAGTATTCACCGTCCGCACAAGAGATTGTGGGATCATAATTTGGGAATTTTGGAACTTATCTCATCAGGTATGGGCTTAAAGGAAGAACACTGGCAGTACGGTGTGATTATTCGTGGCGGTATGGAAAATCCGAGATTCTATCGAGTTGATATTGACGGAATTTTGCAGGGAAGATGTGCCAATGTCAGATTGCAGCCGGGCGATGTGGTTTATATACCGCATGACAACATCTCTGAATACAATGTCTTCATAAGAAAACTTTTGCCGACTGCTCAATTCCTGGGAACTTTCACCGGACCGGTGTTTAATGTGTTGTTTTAGAGAGTAAATAGAGTAAGATAGATGAAGTACCTGATATTTTTGATTGCTTTATTTGGCGTAGTGCCTTTGGGCTATATACTTACGATGAATCGCAAGTATATGCGCTACGCTATCTGGACAGTAATTCTGCCGGTTGTGGCATTTCATCAGGTATCTATCAACTTTTTTTCTCATGAAACCTATCGTGGAACATCGCGCGGAATGGAGGTGTCGCTGGTTTATTTGGCGGCATTGGCAATGCTTTTCGGTATGTGGATGCTCTATCGCGGAAAATCGCTTTTGCCGGACAAAGGGAGCAAAATTTATTTAGTTTATGTCCTGTTGTGTCTGCCGTCGTTTTTAAGTGAAGACAATAATGTGCTTTTCAGTTGGTTTGAATTCTGGAAAATGATTATGATGTACATTGTTTTTTTGACGGCGTACTACTATCTTTATTATTATCGGGATTTTAATACCATTATGATCGGCTTCGGTCTGGTGGTAACTGTGACATTTATATCGGTAGTGCTGCAGCATATTAAAGGAATCCACCAAGCCCATGGGCTTTTCCCTCACCAAAACAGTATGGGTATGTACATGAATTTGGTTGCTCCAATATTTTTTGCGTATTACTTTAATCGAAATAAGGGTTGGAAACGGTTTCTTTTCGCAGGATTTTTTCTGGTGGCATCGGCGGCGTGTTTGAGAACCTATTCACGAGGGTCAATGGTCTGCTTGCCTTTTGGTTGTATGATTACAACTTTGATTTCGCTCCGTTACCAATTCCATATGAGAAAAATTCAAATTCTTTTGCCGATAGTTCTGGCTTTCTTTTTCGGTGCCTTGTTGTTGCTTCCGAATATTATTAATCGCTTCGAAAATGCCCCGAAAGAATCGCTTGAAACCCGTCAGTATCTTGCGGATTCTGCATGGCGGATGATGAAAGATAAACCATTTACCGGAGTCGGGTTGAATAACTGGGGTATAAAAATTAATCCACCCTATCCTTATTGTCAATACCGCTATGAAAATAAACGCATTGCGAAAGATTTTAAAGAGGGTATCGTTGAAACAAGTTATCTGCTGGTCGGTGCCGAGTGCGGATTTTTGGCATTAGGTGCTTTTTTGGCGTGGCTGGGATATTATTATGTGGTTGCCTGCAAATTAGTTAAGTCGCTGCGGCGGAGCAATTTATTCTATATCCCTGCCGGGATTGTCGGCGGATTGACGGCAATTTATTTGCAATCGACGCTGGAATGGGTGATGAAACAGCAGGTGAATTTTATTCAGATGATGGTACTTTTTGCGATATTAAGTATTTTGTATAAGTACAAAGATAAATTTGCTTCGGGCGAAATTGAGGTGTCGGCATGAGAAAATTATTGAGATTTTTGTTGTTTTTGCCGATGACGGTATTGGCTTTGGAGTACGAGTTTTTGACTCCTGATACGGTGGTGCTGAAAAGTAATAAAATGCCGATTATCAGCGATAACGGAATTGTGAAAGTCGGAGTTTGGCAGAAAGAAAATGCACTTCTGCGTGATAAAAAAGGTAATATTCAGAGAGAAGCGGATATTACGCACTATTGCTATGTGGTTTTCAGTAAACCTTTTGAGCATGGAGAAAAGCGGAAAATCGGCAAAATTGTGCTTGAATACAATGAAAATACTCCGTCAAATATTTTTAAACTCAATCAACTCGGTAATGGCGTTACTGTGAAAAAAAAATACGCTTACATGGGGATCTGGCTCGGAAGTGCAGGAGCTTATGAGCTTAAAAAATTGGCAGGGCAAGAGTTTGAAATAAGAAGAGTTTCCGACAATAAAACTGTTTATAAAAATGTAATAAAAATGCGGAAAGACGATATTTCTTATGCGGGTGGGATAGCCTTTACCGGAGAAGAGGTTGCGGAACTTGATTATTCGGAATTTAATACCCCGGGAGAATATTATTTTTATGTGAAAAATGTCGGAAGAAGTATGAACTTCGTGATCAATAGTGAAAGTTTGAGCGAGGCATTTTATATTCACGCAAGAGGACTTTATCATAAGCGGTGCGGAATTGAAAAAAGTCGGCAACATACAGCATGGGTCAGCCCTGCGTGTCATAATACCGTCAGACTTGGGCGTTTCCCCGATAATGCAGAGCATTACCGCAAGGGCAAAGGCGAGAAAGAGTTCGGATTTTTTGACATAAAAGATAACCGAATTGAGGTGAAACATTTTGATTTGATTGCATCAAACTTACCATATCAAGAAAAAATCGTGTCTGTCGCAGGCGGGTGGCATGATGCCGCAGACTATGACAGACGACCGTATCACTTGCGGATTGTGAGTGATTTGGCAATGGTTTACTTGATGAAGCCGGAGAATTTTATTGACGGTCAGTTGAATATCCCCGAAAGCAGGAATAATATCCCCGATATTTTGGATGAAGCAGCGTGGGGATTGCAGCACCTTTTGGCAGTACAAACTGAAAAGGGCGGAGTTGGAACTTGGTTTGAAACAACCGGGCATCCGCAAGTTAATGAGGGTTTGCCGAATGAGGATAAGTATGTCTATTATGTTTCTGCCCCGTCCAGAAACGGTACGCTCGAATATGCCGCCGCTGCAAGCACGCTTGCTTGGGCGATGAAAAAGGCTGGTGCGGAAGCTGAATGTAAAAAATATCTCGATTCCGCAGTTAAAGCATGGGAATTTGCGATGAATCCCCAAAACCGTTTGGTTTGTACTTTTGTTTATAATAAAAAGATGATTTTTTATCGTGAAGAGGTAACCTTAAATGGCGAAAACTTGCTCAAAGTTGGAGTGAATCTCTATTGTTTAACCGGGGATAAAAAGTATCTGGATATGATTTTGAATGAGAAAAATTTGATAAAAACTGCGTTTAATCGGGATTTTTGGCGGTGGTCGAATTTGACTTGGATGAATTTGGAGTTGGCAGATATTGCCGAATTAAGCGAGTTTAGAGATGAGTACAGAAAAGTTATTCTGCGTAATGCCGATAATATGCTGCATGACCAGGAAAATGCCTATCCATATCGGACTTGCTGGTATGGAGCAGATGATAATTGGGTGCATGCGATGGCGTGGGGAAATTATCATCCTCTGCGGAGGGCAATGACTTTGATTGCCGCTCACAAAATTACCGGAGATGAGAAATATTTGAATGGAGCATATTTGGCGAATGACTTTCATAATGGGGCAAATCCTTTGGGGCGCAGTATGACTTCGGGGCTTGGAAAAATTTATCCAGCGGTGTTTCTGGACTTGGTAAGTTATGCGGATAATATTGGAGAATTTGTCCCCGGAATTACTCCGTACGGAAATACTTTCGGGCTTGACCGCAATGCGGTAAAAATGGTTTACAAAGATAATGCGGA